>NZ_SOHO01000058.1:0-102398 GCF_004403225.1 Cryobacterium sp. Sr8
ACAACCCCGTCGAGGTCATCGATGAGGCGGTGATCCTCCCCGAACTCGCCGCCGCCTAAACTAGAACAACTGACCCGCACGGTGTTGAGAAACTCCACCACTCAGCGGGACGTGACCCACCGTGAGCGCATCGAATCGTTGTCCGATCTCCTCATTCGCGGTGGCGAAAAGGCTGCCGTAGCGGAGAAAGAACTGTCACCGATTCAATTCCGGTTCTTCAACAGCTGGCCGGGATGGTCGTGAGATCGATTGTGCCGCTAACTGCACACTCGCGCGCCGACTCACGCAGTCACGCGAGCTATCGAACTTGGTTTCCGGTCAGAGCTGGTGGGGAGCCGTCGCACTCCTTCGATACACCGCGATCCGGAACAAACGGATCTGCCCAGGGCTTTCCACCAGATTTCAAAAGCGGTGTTGAGTCCGGGGTGATCAACGGCGAGGGCCTGACCGTTCTCGACTTCGGTAACTTCCTCCTTCCCTCGTTTAGGTGGGCCATCTTTTCCAGCTCCAGCGCACCAGCCTCTAAGAGGATTCGCAGTCCCAGGTGCCAGTCATACAGTTTCTGATCTTCCTGGGAACCCGAATCAGTCGTGGTGTTCCCGTGTCCTTGTGTGCCGTGTGGCCGAAATTACTGCGCTCTGCGCCCGCTGGGTTCAGGGATCGCGTCTCGTTACCTCCCCATAGTGGACTCCCAGCGCAGGTACCGGCCTCGGATGAACTTGGACTTTTGACGCTTAGTTCCCGGCCTTAACCCCACGCAGAAACGAGACCATTTGGAGTGGCTGAGCGGTGGCGAAATTCTTGCGGAATCGACCCGGACGGCACCTGACTCGTACTGGAATGGTCCAGCGGCTAGAGGGCTTTCGAAGGGCACGACCGGCCCGGTCATGGGTGCGCCGGGATCCCTTGCCCGCAGCTTCGAGAATGTTCCGCGAGTCGGTGTCTGGGCGCCCTTGTCAATGAAATACCCTGACCGGGAACGGCTTTGACCCTCGTGAGTATGAGATGGGGGATTCGGTGCCGCCACCCTCGCCGCATCTGAAAGGACTCACCGATGAGCCTCTCCAACCCCTCCCTCGAAGCTGCCCGCCGCCGCCTCAAATCACAGCGCGGCTGGGGAGCCGCACTCATGTGGACCGCCCCGGCTGGCTTCCTCCTCGGAGCCACCAGCGGCGACGGCTCCTGGCACGCTCTTGCCGCCGTGTTCTTTGTCACCGGCCTCATCATCCGTGGCACCGCCAAGCATGGCGTGCAACTTGCCGCCGCCGCCCGCGCCGCCCAGATCGCCACCACCCTCGGCATCAACACTGTGGCGCTCGGCAGCCAGATCGCCGGGCTCATCCTCAACCAGGCCATGGTGGAAGCGGCCACACTCACCGCCCAAGAGGGCATTCCCCTCGATCAAGCGTTTGATCACTTCTATACTGCCGGCCTCGCCCGAGCCATCGACGCCCACTTATGAAGCCGTGACGTCCCGGCTCACACTCCGGGTGACGGACTGGCCGCCCTTGCGCGTGCTGCTACAGATCTTGGTATGGGCCGTCGGAGACTCCTTGCTCAATCAGTCGCGCAACCAACCGGTCGAGAGGCTTTCTTGTGATGAACACGAACCATGCCCTGCGGCCTACAGCGCGCACCAGGCCAGGACTGACGGCGTAGTAGAGGCGGATGGCTGCCTTGCCGTGCCAGGTTGGGGAGAGCACGGAGTCTCTCCACCTGCGAAGCGCCCACACCTGGGGGCAATCGTAGGACCCGTATACGGACGTCGCGATATAACAACCGCCGCCGCCGCTAGTGCTTCGTTCCGGTGCGCTCTTGCCCGGTTGCGGTGCGCCGACCGAACCCCGCGTGGCCGCGGCGGATTGTGCGTCTTGGAAGGCAGTATCGAGATACACGACGCAAGCGGCCGCCAGAAAGTTGTACTCCGCGTCCAGACGCGTCAGCGTTTCGTACAACGTGGCGAATCGAGGTTCTTTGGTTTGCACGTCTGACATCGTTGCGACAAGGAAGAGTTGACCAAGTAGTTCACGCCCGGATGCCTGCATTCCGGAGAGCTCAGCGTCACTTGCCGCTAGGGCAGTCGAGTGTGTTCCCGCGGTCCAAATCTTCAGCAAGCGCAACTGCGCTCGCGCGCCGACGTCACCGCGCTCAGCGTCGGTTTCGAGTGGCCGGAGGAACTTGTCAAAGAGGTCGGGATGAATTGTCGCCGTCAAGAGGTCGATAAGGACGAATATCGATGCCACTTGATATCGCCTGAGTTGGCCAAAGGGGTCGAGGTCTCTGACCTCGGGCGCTTCGCGAATCCGCCGCTCGATCTTCTGTACCTCTGGTGTCAACCCGATCATCGGGGCCCGCCGAGGTAGCGGCGGTCGTCGGCCAGCCGGTTCATCTGGTCCCGTTCGTTCCACACGGCGCGCGCGCGCGGTTTGTTCTCTCTGCTCACAATCGACCTTTCTTTCCCACTCATCAGAGTCTCTCGCGCTGTGCACTTGCGCGAGGAACCTGTGCCGACCCCAGTTCTGGGGATGTGGCTTGGAGCCGGCCTCGAGGGGAAGGTAATTGGGATCGCGTAACCGCTCAGGACATGGCTGCCAGGGACCAGGGCAGTCGTTCGGCGACTCTTCGGGCGGTGCGCTTTCGGCTCCGCCCGCTCGAGTCACGGGAGGAGCCTCCTGGTGAGTGATCGTCGTCTCGAAGTTGCCGTCGAAGTCACCGTCGCCGTGGAATGCGGGGAGCCGCCGACTTGAGCCTCGGTCGTGGTTCTGTCTCCGCTCGCGATCAGGCCTCTTCGTCTGGTGGGCCATAACGCGGCTCGGTTCGGTTTTGATCTCGGGTAGCGGCCGCCTACCCCCGTGGATCCGGGTCCGATTCGGCGCCGGTAGTGGAGTGCGAGAACCGCCGTCATAGGGCAATGACAGAAGCACCGCCAGACCTTGGCTGAACGAAGGAGAGCGAGTCGCTCCCTCCTGCCATTCCCTATGCGCGGCATATACGGCCAGGTGGGTTCATCGGATCAGAGGACGAATCTCGGAGAGTCCCTGTTCGGCGAGCGAGCAAACACTGACTCGTTCGGAGCCCCTGATTGAGGCTCCAGTCCTAGGTCAGTCAGGGGCGGAGGCGGGGGACATCTGGCCCACCGAACCGGAGCCTTTTCGGGGCACCCGCAGTTGACGTGGCGCCTCGCGCCGCGCCGAGCAGCACCCGTTCCCGCTCAGGGTCTTCAGGTGCAGGGATTGGGATAGTCGTGAATCCCAGGGCCTTGATTGCCATCGGCCAGAGTTGTGGAGGGTTCCCGGTTCGGAGCCATCGCGGGACGGACCGGACTCCGGTGAGATTGTCGAGGACGGCGAGGGCGTCCTCGGGGTATAGAGGTTCAAACGGCGTGTCGAAAACGTCTAGCAGCGACGCTTTTTCCCACAGGGTTGTGGGGGAGAAGGGTGCGCCGGACGGTCGCCACGCCTCCAGGGTGAAGAATTCCGGACTCGCGTGGTGGGCGCTCGGGAACCAGTCTTCCCAGCTGACGACGAACATCCGGGATTGGGTGCGATCGCCGATGATGCCCGAATAGTCACGAGCGGCCTTCTGGACCACTGTTCGCACGCGCGCGACTGCCTCGCCCCGGTTGAGTTTCTTGCCGGGCGGGGTTGCGACGACGAAGACTACGGCGGCCAACGCAGTGTCGGCGGTGCGAGTCCTGTTGAGCAGCTCCGCCCACGCGCGCACCTTCTTCTCGAGTGCCCCTGTCATACTCGCGGTCAGCTCGACTGCGATGCGGGCCCCGTCTGTGCGAATCAGCGTGGCGTCGGCGGCGCGTTGCATGCCGGCGGGTGGCGCCGCCTGACCAGCGCCCCTGTAAGCGAGCAGATCCCAGGTTGAGAGCTTCTCTCCGACAACAGCGCCGGCCTCGCAGTACTCCGCGATGCGCAACGCGAGCTCGGCGGCCAGGATGTTGTGCCGGTCGTACTGGCCTCCTGAAGCCCAGGGCAGGCCAGCCGTGACCGAGATCCACTCGGGGTACGTGATCCGCGAGGAGACGTCACGGTCGAAATTCTTGGTCCGGCTTGGCCGGTAGAGCAGGGTTCGTCGATCGCTCCCGGTTGCGCTCATCCCGCCGGTCAAGCTGCCCTGGTCAGCGATGCCCGCCGCCCACAGTTCGGCCATGGTCCGGCTCCGCGCACCGGCTGAGGCGGTGTCGCCGGTGATGGCGGCGAGCTGCTCCCCGGTGACGGTTCGCCATGAGTCGATCACCGACATCGCATTGAGACGAGGCTGGGACCGTGCGGCGGACCGCAGGGAGTCCCTCAGGGACGTGGCCGGAATCGCAAGGTGCGCGGGGACACGTCCGCGTCCGGACTGCTCCATCCGTCCGGCGAGGTCGAGACTGAGCCACGAGGCGCTGGAACCCTGTTCCCACAAGCCGTCCCAGAATGGGTCCAGACGCTCCGCGGCGGTGAAGCCCGGAGTGGGACATGCGGAGCGGCGCGTGGCCAGCGCAATTGCGCCTTCGTTTCGCGCGGATTCTTGGGTCAGTTTTTCGGGGGACACTGCTGCTCTTTTCGTCTCGGATTTCGCGGCATCGGGAGACGCCGTCCACCTGAGAAGATGCGGCGGAATACGGGCGGTCCTGCTGAGATCGCTGCACAGGATTCGGACGAATTTCCCCGAAGCCAAGGGGGACGCGGCGCAGCCCTGCTTACTCCTGCAGGCACCAGGGTCCTGAGGTGTGAAGATCTGACTCCCGCACCTCGAATGCCGCGTCGACCGCGGCGCCTCGCGCCCGCGGAACTCTCATTGTGAAGTCACCGAATTCGAGTCCGCGAGCCGCAGGGTCGATGACGGTTCGCGACCCGCGGAGTTGGCCCCTCATCGTGTCCCGGCGCCACTACGCGAACCGGCCACAGTCAGTGTGTACGTGACCTGCCAGCTACCATCCTCCGTGCAGGAGCGACGTGCCGCGCTGCGCGCCGTTCCTGTCCCGCGTCCCGCACGTCGAGGGACGCAGGTGTTCCCACGGTTCCGTCCCACACCGTGACACCGCATCCGTCCCGATTCCGTGCCGGCTTCGACACGTCCTTGGGACCACCAATGCGGCCTTGCGCCTTAGGTGAGATAGCCGACAGATTTCGCATGGCGATTGGTCCGTCGTGGGCTGTGCAGGCGTAGAACTCGGCCCCGCGAGATAATGGATATGGGAGGTGCGACATGAAGAAGTTCGTCTACGCCAACGCGATCGAGTATGAAGTTCCTGGGTCGCTCAACGAGCTCGCAGGGCCATCTTCCGGTGTCCTTGACCTCCCGAGGACGATCTATTGGGGACCGGAAAAGACGGTCGATCTGGCAGATCCCATCGACCTTCAACGGATGTATCAAGCCCTGGTCCGCACTGGGACTCGGGAGGAGCAGGAACGCTGGCTGAATCGCGATTTGTTGATAGCAACGTGGCCGACCCTGGTTCTTCCCGTTCGCTGCACTGCACAGTGGGAATCGAAATTCTCTGAATTGACGAGCCTGTAAACGGGGCTCTTGCTTTCGGGACCGACGGCGTTGACTGAGCGAGCGCCCAGCGCCGTCATGAGCACGGCATGCCATCGAAACGCACCGTCGACGTGTCGGACACAGGGCGTGACGAAACGGTGGGGCAGGAGACGAGGGGGCGTCCGAAGGATTCGCGCCCGGCGAGAAGAACCGCGCATAGGGACGGTCGCGCAGCGACGGGTGAGGAGCGCAGCTCCGAGAGGGAGACGCGCCAGCGTCGACCGGCGCCACCGAGTGGATTGGCGACAGGACCACCGGGAGACACGACCGCTCTGCCGTGAACTCAAGTGGCAGCCCCGTGCGGTCCTGCCCTTCCGCCACCCTGGTATCCGGATCGGCCTATCGGCTGGCGACCGCGCCAGCGGGCGCCGCCCAGGAAGCGTGCTCGATCAAGGGATACGAAGAAGGTAACGGGGGCGAAGGCGAGCTGCGAGTGGGGCGGGTGAAATCGGGCCTCGGTTCCAAGCAGTCTCGCTTGGCGCCGGGGCCCGACTGCGCAAAGGCTACGGCTGGTTCTTCAGTTCCACGGTCGCAGAATCGCCTTGAATGCTCACTGCGAAGCTGATGAGGCCGTCCTTGTAGGTGAAATCTTTTGTGGCGTCGGTGGACGCCAGGAGGGCCGCGTCGGTCGCCGCAACGTCTCGTTGCGAGGACCAGGTGTGAGTTTCGGTCGTAGCTGGCGGGGCCTCGAACGTGCCTACCCAGTAGACGGCGGTGATGTCTTCGCTCCCCAGCTCCCAATCGACGCTGATGATGCCGTCGGCGATGGTAGCCGTCATGAAGTCGGTCTCGCTCAGCGAGTTGCTCTGCTTCCAATCGCCCGTCAGGTCAGGGGCCTTGGGCGCTTCCTCGACGGGCTTAGCCGCAGCACTGGCAGCAGGGGCAGTGCTGGCAGGGACGGTGTCCGTCCCGCCGCAACCGGTCAGGGCGAGAGCAGCAACCAAGACGAGGGGCGCGATGAGCTTCTTCATGGGATCTATCGTGGCAGATGCCTGAAACGGAAACGCTCCTCGACGCGCCAGTTGCGCTGCAGCACGAAGCAGATATGGCCCTACTCAGGGCGAGGGCAGGATCGCGCCAAGGCGTTGGAGCGACGGAGCTGCATGAATCAGGACGGCGACTTCTGCAGGGCGGTACATCCCGAAGGCACCCACATGGCATCGTCGGCAAGCGATGACGGCGCTTACTACGGGGCATACCTCGACGACGGGACGAGCGAACTCGGCGGGCAGACGAAGTTCCACAAGGTGGATCCCGAGCATGAGGTCTCGGAGGGCGGCGAAGCGGACCAGGTTCTCTCGACCGTGGTGCTGGTTCTGGCACTTGGCATCGCGGGAGGAGTCGTCGGCACGATCGTGGTCCAGTGCCTGCGGAGTGCGCGCCAACCGGTCGGGTTCTGCGCGATGCCCCTGAGCGCGTCACTGGTCAGTGTCGAGATCGGAGCCGTGACGACGGCCAGCCAACGCGAGCACGGCATGCCGGCGAGACTGATCGTCGACATACCGGCCCCTGCGCGCGGCGAAACGGTAGGGAGGGATCGGGTGGCGTCCGAAGGATGCGCTCCGGGCGAGAAGAACTGCGCATAGGGTCGGTCGCGCGACGGGTGAGGAGCGCAGCTCCGAGAGGGAGACGCGCCAGCGTCGACCGGCGTGGCTTCCGGGCCAGGATCTTTCGCGCTGACGAAGTCCGGGGCGCTGTGCCTGTCGCGCGTAGGGCACCGCCTCATTCAACGGCCCCTGCGGTCCCGCCGTCCGCCACCGTGGATCGGTGGCGGCCTATCGGCCTGTGCTCGAAGCTGCTTCGGTGAAGCGTGCCGCGCACTTCGGTCGCGGTGCTCACCGACCGGCACGATGCCATCTCGACCTGCAGAACGCTCCTTGGCGTGGGCTGAGGGGGCGGCGCGGCCGCAGCCAGCCGCCCCGACCCCTCGTGCAGCTCAAGAGTCCGCTGCGACTGCGCCGCCTATTCGGCTGATGGTGTCAGTCCGAACAGCGTTTCTTTGTTGACCGGGAACCAGCTGGCCTTACGATCGCCCCCGGTCCTCACCTGCACCTTGAGCCCGACCGTGTGCGCGTAGTGCGGGTGC
This sequence comes from Cryobacterium sp. Sr8, assembly GCF_004403225.1. Taxonomy (NCBI): domain Bacteria; kingdom Bacillati; phylum Actinomycetota; class Actinomycetes; order Micrococcales; family Microbacteriaceae; genus Cryobacterium; species Cryobacterium sp. Sr8. The sequence goes on from NZ_SOHO01000058.1 coordinate 7,622, forward strand.
ATGAGGTTCAGCAGCTTGGCGCTCTTCCACGAGCTTTCACCGCGAGTTCCGGGTTTGATCTCATCGGGGTAGTACCGACGTGCCACGTTGAATGCCTCGGTGGGATCCAGCAAGATGACCTCGATCTGCTCACCTGTTTTCGACTCGAAGGTCTTGATCTCGCCCACGCAGTGTCCTTGGGCCATTGGTTCCGGCTGGCCCTTCTGGTGCCAGCCCAGGTCGTGCGTAGCGATGCCCCGCACTTGTGGCGCGTTCGGGCTGCCGTCGAGATTGGCTAGATAGGCGTGGCCCGACGACAGAGCCTTGGCAATGCAGTCGATGAGAACTTGCCCAGGCTCTGCTGGAGGCTTCGTGGTCACGTCGAGAGCGACCTGCTCGCATACGAGGGCTGACAGGGCGCCCTCGTCGAATGTGAGCGTGTCTGCGAGGGCATCTTCGCCGAGCTCGCGGAGAAGGATCTCCAGCCCGAGGAGGCCCAGGCATAGGTCTCCCGCAAGCTCAGCCGGTCTCGTGGTTCTGCTTGGATCCACGCCGCGCCTCTCGAGGATGAGCGCTGCGTTATCGACCGATGCAGCCAAGTCGCCGGTCAGTTCGACGATCATATTTCGCCATCCTCGACGCTCTCCTTCGAGGATCATCATCCTGAGCACTGCAGCGGTCACTCGTGCTGCGGTGGTCGTTCGCGTCGCCAGGGCTTGGGCTTCGTCTCTCGCCGCGGCCTTGAGGCCAGCGAATTCAATCGTGACAAGACGCTGCCGAATTGAGTCGATTGACGGAAGGTTCTCTGCGGTGACGATGAGAAGGGCAATGGGCTCCGCGACCGGCTTTGACGTCATATCTGCGTTCATCCGGCGTTTCCCAGTTCCGTTGTGAACGGCGCGGATTAGCTGGTCGACGCTTGCTGTCTCAGCGTCTGCCTTCTGCCTGCTGACACTCGGTGCGAGGTCATCGGCAACCCAGATGGGTGTCTTCGAGATCGCGGTCTCCGTAGAGGCCATCGTGTCGCCGGCGCTGCCGGGCAATTCCGTCCACGAAGCGGGACGCGACTGCCAGAACGACATTATCTGCTCGGCTGTCCAGGACTTCCCCTTCTGAGGCGCGCCGTGAAAGTACATCGCCACAGACGTGTGCAGCGGAACAGTCGGACGCAGAGCCGCTGCGAGAACCGTGGCCGCGATCTTCTTGTCCAGCCACGGTCCGTCGTCGATGTACGCGCGAAGTACCGTCCTGATGTCGTCCATGAGATTGTATTTGCCGGTCGGGTCGCTGAACTCCGGCCCAACGTACACGTCGTGCACACCGAACTTCGTGGCGCCCGCCAGGACAGCGCCCGTTACGCCAGCGATTACTGAGGCGGACGCTGACGGTGTCGACGCGACGACCTGGTCGCCCACGATGAAGGCGCGGGCCTCGTCGCCGGGTACTGGCACCCAACCCATGACCTGCCAGACCGTGCGTGATTTCGTGCTCTGTGTCTCGCTGCCTTTCATGGCCTTGAGCCAGTCTGCTCCCTTCCTCGGTGGCCACGCCGGGGAAGCCAGGACCGATTCGGGAATGTGGGCTCCGTGGCGAATCCAGTCGATGGGCTGGTAGTTGAGGATGTTCGTGGGGCCGGAGATTACCCCGGACGCTTTGTTCCCGTGGACGTCGATCCAGGCGATTTCGATCTCGCAGCGTGAGATCGAAGGCTGGCGATCAGCTCCAGCACCGAATGGTTCACCCACAGTCTCCTGGGGCGTGGGTGTGCGTTGGACGTCCAGGGTGGCGATTCGCCCCCCAATGGCTTCCCTCAACTGCCATTCCACACCGCGCTGTCGCCCATCCTCATCCTTGATCGCTACGCACTGTTCCAGGCAGGTGCCGTCGCGTCCGACACGCCATTCTCCCTCTCGGGCATCGTCAGGTTTATCAGGTCGGGGCGGCAGTTCAGGTGAGATCAGATCACCCAGGTCAGCCCATGTGCCGAATGCGCAGAAGAAGTCGTCGAGTCCCATTGATCGGTTCTCAGCCAGCGCTGCGCCGGCGGCTGCGCTGCGGGAGAGATCCACGAGGAGAGGGGATCCGTGCTTGTTCTCGATGAAGTCGAACATCTGCTGCGCCATTCCCCAGACGTTCCAGTTTGTGGCCACGTCTCCGTCGAAGGACACGAGCACGCGGCTCCCCTTGAACCTCAGCGTGTGCCACTCGGGGTTTGATCGCCAGTTGGCGACGCCCGCAACGCTCAGAATGGACACCCGTTCGTGCGGGGGGATTCTGTCCAGGATCGCGGAGAGACGCCGCATGGCGCTTACACGGATGCGGTCTGTGTCAATCAGTTCCAGCTCCTCCTTCGCCGCGTGGAGCAGGATCTGTGCGGTGAGGGCTGAGTCTCCCTTGAGCAGGCCCTCGGCGATCAACGTGCGGGGGGCGCTGTGCATCCACTCGCGGGTCATAGCGGGGTGGAAGTCCAGGACTGTGTCCTGGCCGACCAGGAATTCGTACTTACGCTGCTTCCCCGTGGCCTCGTTGAGACGCGGGAAGCGCGGCCGCACCTGCACGCTGGACACCTCGGGAACGACAAAGGCATCTGCGGTGGACACCAAGTTCTCGGCGGAGTACCAGGGCATCACGAGCACGTCTCCGCCACTGGAACACATAGAGAGGAACTGACGGCCGGGCTTTGTTCGGCCGTCACCCAGCCCCCATCGCTGGGCGAAGTCCTTGGACTGTTCCGCGTGCACCGACTCGTAGCCGCGAGCGGCGGCCACGAGAGGCGCGACAGCTGAACTTGCCAACTTGATGGCGCCGGACCCGGTCACGATGGGGGAGTAGTTGGAAGGCAGCCATTGGGCGGCGGCAGCGGTTTCCGTTGGGTGGCTGGGGGGTGAGGTGGGTGTGGTCATGACGTCCCTATGCGGGGGTCTGGTGGACGGCTGGGTTCTGGAGTCGGTGACGCTGATCTCCGTGTTGTGGGATGTGGGCTGGGTGTTGGTCATGGGGTCCCTATGCGGGGGCCTGGTGGGCGGCTGGGTTGTGGAAGCGGAGTCGGTGATTCGGCAGCTGGGGGACATGGGTTGGGTGTTGGTCATGGGTGCCCTATGCGTGCATTTTCAGTCGGCTGGGTTTTTGGCGTCCCGGTGCCGTTGGTAGCGACAGTCCAGGTCGGATTTCTGGTGCGCATCTCGGACGATCGAACTGTTGCATCGGCGTTTCCGTGAACCTGCGCGACAAGCCGAGGACGCGCCACGGCTGCCGGATTCAGGGCCCACCGTCCGGCAGGTTGGTCGCCGCCACTTGTTCGGGGAACCAGGTGAAAGCTGGACGCCCACTCCTCATAGCGGTTGCCGCGCCTCCTCTCCTTCGTGTCGCAGGAGACCGGAAGCCTCGCGATCCATTGCGGGCCGTCTGAGTCTCAAGTGAGACAAACGGACACAGGACAGCGTTGACAGAGCATTTACAGAGATTGACTGCCTACTACCTACCTAACTACTTCTATTCCTTTCAGACATAAGACAGACACACCAGATATCGACTCATTGGCTGCTGTGGCGCGAGTTCCGGCGTCTTCCGCGCGTCTACGGGAAATGGGCCGTGCGAGACGAAATCGGCTGAACTTGGCTTCCCAGGCAACGGACACTGTTCGGAATTGCATGAGCGGACCTCGGCGATCGAATCCAATCTCGGTGCAGGCCAGAATGCCGCGCATAGGTACTGCATGACCAAGACAACCCCCACCGCACTGCGGAACACTCCGTCGGCAGCCCAGCTCAGCGACAATGAAGCCATCTCGGTGGCGCAAGCGCTGGTGCGGCTCTCCGCCGAGTCCCACAACCTCAATGCGCAGGATGTAGAGGACATCGCCCAGGATGCAATCCTCGACGCTCTGGGCCGGAATGGCTCAGGGGGCCTGACCGAAGCGGTGTTGCTCAACGCCGTCACCCAGGCGATCGAGATCGAAATGAGCCGGAGAACCGGCACCCGCTCTGAAGATTTGCAGGCGCTGGCGGCCTTGGACGAGCTAATCGGACTTGAGCAGTCAATTCTCGAGCGTGACCTGACTGACGACGAGTGGCACGACTTGGCGCGCTCCGTGCGAAGCGGGTGGGAGGCTACGACCCAACTGCCCTCCGCCGGTTTCGCGTGGCGGCCGGTCGGGTTCGTCGGGGATCCCCATGGTGTCCCTCACGAAGGTCACCGCGTGGTGAGCCTCAATGACCCTCAGGTATCAGCCGAGGCGCATCGGGTTGAGGCGTTGCCTCTGGCCGATGGAAGTGAGGACTGGTTGGAGGACGAGTTGGATGCCGGGTTACTCACATTGGACCAGGCGCGTCAGAAGGCCTGGAATCACTTCTCAGCCGACAATGGTGTGCCGCGCACGCCAGATCGCATGGTTGGGATGAAAACGACGGAAGCAGCGGTAGAAGACGTCCGCACCCGCGGCGGCGTCATTGCTGTGGCGAGCTCACTGCTCGAGCGGGGTGCGGAGCCCGACTGGGGAGATCCGCTGTTCACCCCCTGGCCGTTCGCTGACGAGGCGGGTCGCCGCCGGATCGCTGAGCTCCTCGCCGGGACCGTCGCCAGTTCGCTGAAGGACTGTGGGAATCAGCAATCGACACCGTGACGGCTGTGGTCGAGCACGGCCTGATCGACAGTGGACTTCGGCCTCTGTCCTTCGTCCCGTCGTCCGAGCCGGGCATGGTCGGCCACGTGATCTGGGCCTGACAGGGCCGGGCGGAGCCGCTCTACTTGACGCGGAAGAAGTCGACGTTCTCGGCGTACACCTGGCCTGTGTACTCCGAACCATCTTCGCGCACACCTGTGACGATGGTCTCGATCCTCGGTCGGCACACTCGACGGAACACGCCTCTCGATTCCCACTCTGCATCGCCCGGTTCGTGGCCAGCTGCGGTGAGCGTCTTCTGATCCGAAACCGACACCTCGTTGTTGGTAACGAGGATTGATCGCCGTGTCCCGCCGTCCTCGGCATTGAGCATCATGACGGCCTCGGCGGTTGTGCCAGAGCCCGCGTAGAAGTCGAGGAACGTCGCGTCAGGTCCAGCCATCACCTTGAACCATCTGGCGAGGATACTTGGGTCCTTGGGGTGCGAGAACCGGGCCTCGCCGTCAAAAATGCGGTTCAGCAGCTTGGTACCCTCTGCCCTTGTCTGCGAAAAGCTGGGGACGGGTACCTGGTCAAGTTGCTCATCCAAGAAAAGCTTGCGCCAAGGAGTGGTGGTTTCATCAGGCCCGAAGAGGACTCGATCCTGCTCGATGTAAGCAGTCATGGTTGCTGGCGGGGCGACCCAATCACCCGGCGGCGGCGTAACGGGGCGGCCTGTGGCTGGGTGAAAGAGGTCGTAGCGGCCAGAACCCCGCCCCTGAGGCACACCGAGCGGCCCGATTCGGAACACGCGGCCAGTCTCGTCGACGCGGGTGTACTCGCGGAGGCCGGGGGAGAACTTCGCCTTGCGCCCCTTCCACCACGCACGCAGAAGAATGGTGGCTTCTGCGGCTGAGCCGTCAGCGTTCGACCACGCCTTCGCTCCGGCCGAGAGGACCTTCGTAACGCCCGGCTTGCGCTCTCGCCAGCGGACATCCGCGTCCATCATCGCTTGCTTCGAGCGGCCGTAGACGACCATATAGTCGACGCCGCCGCCGGTGAATCGACGGCCGGAGCTCACATCACCTTGGTGCACGAGGGTGGTCAAGTGTTGTCTGCTGCCGAAGACACTGTCCGCAAGGACACGAAGCCGCCCGATCTCGGCGTCGTCAACGGCCAGGACAATCACTCCGAGTTTCGAGAGCAGCTCTCGAGCCAGCGTCAGACGTATCCGAAGGTCATCCGCCCAGTCGGCGTGGCTGTCCCGGTAGGTAAGTCGTCGGCTCCGGCCGTTGTACGGACCATCGAGAAAGATCACGTCGACCGCTGCGCGGAAATCTTCGCGAAGCGCCTCGAGCACGGGCAGGTTGTCGCCCTCTACGACCATGTGAACCGGGCTGGCGGGGGAGCCATTGCGGAGTGAACCGTTTCGCGGGAACGGTGTTGCGTCGAAAAGCAGGGGGTTCTCCCGGACATGCGGGCCAGGCATAGCGCCGGCGAGGAACTTGGCTGAACGGTCGCTCGCCGTGTTCAGGCTATCGGTGGTGCATAAGACCAACCCTCAGCGGGACATCGGAGTTGTCCGCAAAGCGGATTCTCTACCGGACTGCTTGATCTTTGATAGCCAGGCGAATCACGCGGGTTGTCGTATACCTGGGCTTGAGTTCCACTCGTGCGACGGTGGTGGCGCGGAGACGCTGCGACTTATCGCGCTTGATGCGGGACTACAAGTGGAAGGCGGGATCACCGAGAGCCATAGGATGAGCGTAGTAATCCACATCTCTACTCTGGGGGAATCACAGCATGAACCGTCGCATCGTTGCTCTGACCATCGCTGTCGTCGCAGTACTTGGGCTCACCGCTTGCTCGGGAGGGTCGGACGACGCCCCGTCCAGCGAACCGGCTGCCACGTCGGCTCCTGCCGAAGACACGAGCACCGAGCAGACGGTCGCCGAAGCCTGCGTGAGCATGGCTGGACCGTTGCAGGAAGCGGCTACCACGATCTCCGAGGTCGCCAATGCGGCCTCCGACCCGCAGTCTGCCGTTGACGCCTGGACCGCCAGCGTCGATGCATTCCGCACCGTCTCGGAGTCCGTGACCACCCCGGAGGTCAAGGCGGCCGCGACCGCGGTGTACGAAGACACCGCCGCCGTGCGTGACGCGATCGCGAAGATTTACGTCGATGGGGACACGGGCGCGGTGACCGAACTCACCACCGCGACCAGCGACATGCAGACCTCGTACATGGCGCTGAACACGCTCTGCGCGGGCTGATCCCGCGAGAGGTCTTGTAGTCCTCTCTTCGGCCGGCGCACCGCTCAACGACTCGACGGATCAGAGGCTCTTCCCACGAGGAGACGACCCTGGTCGGCCTATCGGCAGTCGATACGCCGCCCGGTGGTTCAGACGATGACGCCCAGCCGCCAGGTGCCCGTATGCCGAACGCGTAAGGGACATCACGCGCCCGCCCGCGCGGGGCAACTCGGATCCGATGTTCGGAACACTGTCGCGGCTCTGTCGGTGGCACCGCGGAGACTGTGATGATGAGCTCCGAAATCGAGATACTGACGCCCGGTGTCGACCCCGATGGTGTGTACGAGATTGTCTGCGCCAGCGGCACGGTCTACACCGTGGCCTGGTCCACGGGCGGGCCGATGCTCGTACAGCGTTTCCCGACTGACGCTGCCCAGAGCATGTGGCTGGACGACCGCCCAGTGGAATTTCACAGCCTCCCGGCTTTCAGGGTGGGGGAGCCTGTCGAGCTCGGTGATCGCTGGCGCGGCGACGGCGAGCAGTATTCGCGCAGCAGTCCGATCGTGGGCATGCGGAGGGTCGATGACCAATGAAGGTCAGGGGTGTGCGGACGGAGCTCACGCGGATCGAGCCCGGTACTCGCGGCGAGTTTGAGGTGCGCACGACCGGCGCCATGTTTCGGCTCGAGTTCTACCGCTCCGGTGCCACCCTGCGCCGCGTCCCAGGACCGGACAGCCGCCGGTCTCCATACGACTGGCGCTCGACGGTCTTCTTCGGGACGCTTGACCCGATCACGGTGGGTGAGCCACCGGTCTTCATCCTCTCGGCGCGGGAGACCTGGGCTGGTTCCGCCGTGACTTCCATCCGCCTTCTACGTGATCCGTGCCGCGAGTGCGGCGGCCCCAACATCTTCCGCCGTGGCCGCTGCTGGCGGTGCATCGTCACCCCGGACCACGTGGCAGCGTTGTTCCGCGACCACTCCAACCCGCGTGAACGGCGGTGGCGGAATCGCGTAGTGCACGCAATCGACGGGTGGCTACTTTGTGTTAACGCTCGCACGGCCGAGACCCGGCAGAGACGACACTCATCGCGGTGACCCCGTCACGTGGTCCTCACGCATCCACGTCGTAATTCGCAGCACACTGGCTGCGCGGCAATACAGACTAAAGGGGACAATAGCCACTCACGGCTAACAATCAGCGCGCTCCCAGTGATCCTCCAAGAGACGGCCAGTCAAGCACCTTCGATGCTGGCCGTGAGCACGCGCGCCATCAGGTTGCCTTCGCCCTGGCGCATGCACGCGACGAGCGCGCGCCGGTAGTCGTGGCCGAGCTGGTGGGGCACCCAAAGCCACGGGTAGCCGTGATGAGCGAGGAAACCGCCGATTTGGTGGCGGGTGAATGCGGGGTCGGCTCCGTGCTGGGTCGCGCGGACGAGAAAGTCGATCGCGCGTCGGGGTACGTCAAGGTCGGAGTTCGCGGCTACGAGAGCTCCCCGCGTGATAACGGTGAGCCTCGGCTCGTCGCCGAGCTCGATGCCCTGCAGGACCTTCGCTGCCGACCCGCTCAGTTCACGCACCCGCCACACCGATATCTCGTCGCCGGTCACGGTGGTGCCTTCGACGATGGTCTTCACCTGACCCCAACTGACCTCGAGGCGCTCTGCGCTCGCATCTGCATCGACGATCACAGCCTGGTCTCGACGCGCTTTCTTCAACATCCGGTCCCGGTTGGGCGCCCACCCCGCCAAGGGTGCGAGGGCATCATTGTCTAGTCTCACCGGCCAGGCGCGGGGATATTCCACGGGAGCGTAAGTCTTGCCGAGTGCTTGGAAAATGCGCTCGGCCGTGTCAACGCGCGGAATCTTTCGGCCGGCCTCATAGTCCGTCACCGCCGCCCGAGAGGTGCCCGCCAGTTCCGCAAGGCTCGCAATGCTGAGGTGTGCGTCAGCGCGAGCGCCGCGCAGTTGGTCTGCGAACATGTGCCCCCCCTGTACTCGATCAGGTACATTGTCGCACGCTCGTCATTACAAACCCAAGGTGGCCACGAATAACAATGAATAGCAGCGAATATCGAATCTGGTTACTGAGATGGACTGTGCGTTATTCGACGCACGTGGACCATGAGGCAATCCGAGAAAGGCCTGCTCGACGTCAGCAGCGATCGTCCGCGCATAGGTCTCTATGCGCGGCATTCCGCCTGGAACGTCGGATTGTGCGCGCACTCGCGTCGACCCAATCCGATGTCAGAGGCAACCCGGACAATGGCGCTCACGGTCTCCACTCACGAGGCAGCTGAATGGCCGAACATGAAAGCAGGCGTCTGAATGAGTCACCGTTTGGATCCGGACGTGATCGCAAGGGCCGCATGCGCGGAACTAAAGTCAGCCCGAACGGCGGCTACAGCACTGTTGTCGAGACGCGCGCGTTGACGGCAACAGGCTGTGGAGCTGAATCAGAACCGCGCACGCCGGCGTCGAAAGGCGCCGAGGGATCGGGCGTTTCAGGTAGCAGCCGCATATATTCGGTGACTCGCGGCCACTTAGTAGATATTCGGGACATTACTGTCGGGGAAATCGTTCAAGGTGCCGGCCCAGATTTGAGACCGGTAGCGGGCCGAGTGACTTCTGTGGAGCCCGCGGGGACTCGCAGTACATACGCCACACGACTGTCTAATGGCTCGATTCTCACCTGCGCGCCGGGTCACCAATTCATGACGCCGGTCGGCTGGCATGAGACCGGAGACATTCGACCCGGCGATGTGATGGCTGCACCATGGGTATATATTCCGCCTGCTGGTGTCTCCGGTCGGCCCCGAGCGAGCGTCGCGCAGGGACGGATTCTTGGGCTCCTGCTTGGCGATGGTTACTTGGGACAGGCGGCGGACATTGACTTCGTGGGAGCGTCGCCGGAGCTGCACATTTCCTTCAGCCAAAGTGTCTTGAGCGCGTTCCCCGAGAGTACCTTCCGTTCGATAGTGAGGGAACGAGGAGTTGTAACGACCATGGTTTCAGGAGGTACTGTCCGCGGCGGAGTAGGCGGAACACCAGCAGGTGGGCTCCTGACATGGCTGAGAGAACTCGAACTGAAGACTCCACGGGGCGAGAAGAGCGCTGGCGGGTCCTTGTCAGACACAAAGTTCGTCCCGAAGTCGTTCTTGGAGGCCTCTCTTCCTGTCATCCAGGAGCTGGTCGGGGCTCTGTGGGACACCGATGGGTGCATCTTTCGATTCACGAAGTCTCCGGAAGGCAGAGGAGCCACGTATAAGACGATCTCGATTCAACTGGCGGAGGACGTGCGATTTTTGTTGCTCCGATTGGGCGTACCGACGAGTATCTCTCAATTGCCATATGAGGCCAGGAAAGGGAGCCGCCTCGCGTACCAAATCTCGGTTACCGACACGGTTCGCTTCGCTGAGATGCTCAACGGCCACCTACACCATGGAGGTAAAGCAGCGGAAGTCGCGCTCATGGCTGGACTCGGGAAAGACATGCACTCAAGAGCGAGGAGATTAGGCTCACACCTTCCCGTCGGGATCATCCAAGACTTGGTTCGTGAATCTGGAGTAAGCGTGCGGCCCGTTTTCGAGGCAGCCGGGCTCCCTCGGGCGATGATGTCACGTGCCGGCATGAACCATGTCGGTTACGGCAATCAAGTGCGCCTGGCTCTAGCCCTCGATAGCCCCAAGTTGCATCGGCTGACTGCCGTTCAGTGGGTGAAGGTCGTGTCGCAGGAAGCAGCTGCTGCCGATGAACTTGTGTTCGAGATCGCTGTGGATGGTGTCCATAGCATCATCGTCAACGGGGTTGCCGTTCGAACCCTCGAAAGATGAGTACCCGCCAAAAGCCGGGCCGGACAGGTCGTTGGCCTGGGGTGCACAGGCCAGGCGATCGCGTAATTCAGGATCGATGCTGCTGAGCCGGTCGGAGTGAGCACCGTGGAGACGACCACAGAGTCCGTCGCCTCTGTGTCGGAGGCCAGCGGTAGCGTGACGGCATGACACGCAGCCTGCGCCCCGATACCCGCTTTGTCTTCGCTGGTTCGTGGGAGGACTGTGCATCCTTGGCCAGCCGCGCTCGGCTCGGCCTCGATGACTGGGCTCATATCCAGCCCGTCGATGCAGGCCCGGCCGTGCGCGTGTACGAGCTGCGCGAAGACGTCGGCTTCCTCTCGGAGCGCCTGGCTGCTGGGCGTCGCGCGGGGAGCCAGTAATGACCGATTTTGGGGGCGACCGGCACCGCGGAACATTCGACATCTTGGTCGAGCCGCTGGCTGGCCGGGCAGCCCGCACGGTCACTCTCACCATCGACGGGAAGACTACGACCCTCACGGATGGGGGCGAAGTGCGCTCGATTCGTTTCAAGCGGCGGGTGGTGGGCGACTTCGGCCAATACGCACCGATCGTCAACGGGCGCACCCTCGAGGTGTTGGAGATCGGGAGGATCGCGAACTTCACCCGCAGGGGAGATGTTCCCCTTTGAAGACACGCAGCGACCGTGACGAGCCCGCTGACGTGGCCGGCCGCTCCTATGCAACCCACACAGTCGCCAGCAGGCGACGATGAAGAGGCGACGAGCGTTCGGATCGAGTGCGGCGAGACCTTGGCAGTTTGAAATCGACTTCGATCGCGACAAAGTGAAAAGATGGCGGGCATTTTCGTCGAAATCAAGCAAGTGACGTGAAGTGCCGCGCATAGGCACTTCATGAAGATGACATGCCCCCTAATTGCCACGGCCGCCGACGGTCGGACCCTCACCTATGACCTATATGCCAGCACCAGTGAGGCGAACGTCAGTAGTGAGTTCTCGTACACGATTGACGGTGGCCCTGCGCAGCTCAGTATCGGGCCCCTCGGCGTCGTGTTTGCCGCCAGCGGGATGAAGGAACCGTGCGTCATTTCGATTACCAATGTGCCGGCCGACGGCCGAACTGTCACAGCCTGTGGGACGACCGACGTCGCAGCGGTTGAGATGACAGACCGCGCCGGGACCGTCTACACGCTGCCGGCGCGCTACCAAACCGAGGGGCGCACCTGGAGCATGAACACGGCAGTCGCCGCGCTGCTCGCAATCGATGTCCTCTGCGGTGAGCCTGCGGCGGCCGCTCCCGTGTCCGCCAGGCGCAAGCGTTCGGCTTCCCAGAAGTGCCGCGCATAGGAACGCACATGAACGTTCACAAGAATGACCTATGCCCTGCGACGCGAACCACGATCAGCGGGTACAACCTCCGCAAATTCAGATGCTTCGGCCACGGACCCACGGGTACGGCATGGACGGCCACCATTTACCGAGACGGGAGGCGAGCTGTTGTTGTGACGGATGCCGCGAACGGAGAGGGACCTGAGTTCATCGCGCTTGGGGACGACATGAGTGCTTGTGCGCAGGAGATGGCCGCCTACCGGTTCCACGCCGCAGACGCACTCGGTGCACCAGGCTCGGACAGCGACGCGGCAGTGAGGTTTGCGCTGGTCTTGAAGTCCGCGGCTGACATCGACCAGGACGCCGAGGAATATCACATCCCTTGGACGGAAGCCCTCCGGGACTACGACTACAGCGGGGACGTCACGGCCCAACACGCGGATATGAGAATCCTTGGCCGTCTCCGGTAGCCGCCGCGCCACTCGTTCATAAATCCCGAGGGGCTTGGCATGCCATCTCGACCGTAGCCATGAACCGACTTCCAACCGGTATCTCTTCTGGTTCCCCCGCTGTTAGGGAATCTTCACCGTCGAAGCGGAGTACGTCGTTGCGGTAGCCCCGTGATCGCTACGCCTGCCCGCTGCCACTGATAGGACAGGGCTACTGTGCCGGGGCCCACGCGCCGGGGGCAGCACTGAGGGTCTGTCCAACCTTGGCAGCCCCGGAGATTTGGGGGGGCTGCTCGTTGAGACGCGGGCGCCCCGGCGGCTGCTGGGCATGGGCGGCGCGTAGCCCGCCCCCAATCGGAGGGGGTATCCCGTCCAATGTCGCACGTGTCTGCCATTGTCAATTCATGGACAACTCACAGCAAACAGTCGATACGGGCGCGCCGACACCGCCGCCCGCAGCCCCCGCCCCGCAGGCCCCTGCGAAGAACGGTCTCGCGACCGCTTCGCTGGTCATCGGTATCCTCGCCGTCATCGGCGCGTTCATCCCGTTCGTCAACTACGGGAGCGGGCTGCTCGCCACCGTCGGCGCTGTCCTCGGCCTCGTCGCCGTGATCCAGAAAGCGAAGCGGAACAAGACGGCTTTCGCGGGGCTCATCATCTCCGTGCTCGCGATCATCCTCTCCGTGACGATGGCTGTCGCGTACACTGCCGGGTTCGCCGCGTCGGTCGCGGACTCCGTCGGCTCCGACTCCGTCGCCGTGGACGAACCTGCGGCAGACGACGACGAGCTGGCTGCGGAGCCCGCGCCGGAACCGGCGGAGAGCGGCACGCGCGAGAACCCGGCGGCGCTCGGCACGATGATCAACGTCGAAGAGTCTGGTCAGCCCGTGTGGGAGATCACCCCCGGCAAGTCCATCCTCGACGCGAACTCGGTCATCGCCGACGCGAACATGTTCAACGACGTGCCTGACGCGGGCATGGTCTGGGCGATGCTGCCCCTGACCATCAAGTACGTGGGCACCGAAACCGGCAACCCACTGATCGACATCAGCGTCAAGTTCGTGAGCGCTGCGGGCACCACGCACGAGCAGTTCGACAAGAGCGCTGTGACCCCGAACGACCTGAGCAGCCTCAACGAGATGTACCCCGGCGCCTCAGCGACAGGCAACGTCGCGGTCATGATCCCCATCGCCGACGCCGCAGCCGGGACGTGGGCTGTGGCCGGGTCGATGTTCGGCGAGGACTTCTTCTTCGCCGCCCAGTAACCGAGCACCACAAGACGCCGTTCACTCTCGAAAGAGAGCGGGCGGCGTCTTGCGTGCTCGGGCCGCGTCCCGAGGTTCGTACTCCACCTCTTTGAGCGCTCCCGGTCCATCTCTTGAGCGTGGCGCGCTCCTACTTCTTCGGCGGTCGGAGCTTCAGGATCAGCCGCTCGGCGACACCGCGGTCGAGGGTGAACATACCGGGGCGCGGAACGCCCACCTGGCGACGATGCCAGCGCGGTGGTTGCCGTCGTCGGTGTCGAACCGTTTCTTGAACGTGTCGGGTCCGGCCCGCGCGCGTCACGGACCTTTCGCAGATCTCGAGCTTGCGCGCCGCACGGATCAGGTTTACGGACAGCTTCGGGGTGGACCATTCGAACTCGGCGCTGCCCATGTAGTCGAGGGCGAACACCAGTCTTGCCGTAGTCCGCTGCACTGAAGAACCGCTCAACACGACGAATCATGTTGAGCGGTCCAGTGTGTTCAGTGTCGCGAATCCAGGTCCCCGAGAACAACCCGATTCGGCGAACTAGGCAAAATGCTGGGCCCTTCTGGCTGAGAGGGGGGTGAGCCGTCCCCGGTCCACGTAGCAGCCCTCGAGGGTACTTGGCTGGCTAGAGACGGCCGCGACATGACTTCCGGGTGTCGGAGGCCAGCGATAACGTGACGGCATGACACGCAGCGTGCGCCCCGCCACACGCTTCGTGCTCGCTGGCTTGTGGGAGGACTGCGCATCCTGGGCGAGCCGAGCTCAGCTCGACCTCAAAGATTGGGCGCATGTGGAACCCGTCGGTGTCGGCCCAGCCGTCCGCGTATTCGCACTGCGCGATGACATCGACGCGCTCGCCGAGCGCCTCGCCGCAGAGAGAAGAGGCACAGATCATGGCGATCATTGAGGTTTACCAGGACGACCGCGATGTGCCGATCCGGTTCGACTTCCCCGACGACTCTGACTTCTCAGCCCGGTTGGACGTTGTCCTCGTCCAACTCTTCGGACGTCAGGTCGCGGACAGCCGGGTCACCAGGTCCGAGGGTGAGACCACCGCCGGACTTTGCTACTGGAGCGGGACGATCGGTCGGCACACCTACACGGTCATCGAGGCCGACTCTGTTGGCTAATCCCTGAAGTCCGATCAGCGCCGTTCTTTCGGCTATCGCTGGCCAATACCGTGTCATTCAGCAAGGGAGATCCGTTCCATGAGCAGCGTGTACGCGGCGCAGACCCTGAGCACTGCCCGCCGAGTCGGTTTGCTCGGAGATCTTCACGGCGACATTCACCACCTTCGCGAGGTCAGCGAGTTGATGAGTCGGCGCGGCATTCGCGTTCTGGTGCAACTCGGCGACTTCGGCTTCGTCGACGCCAAGCCGGAGCGCTCCAACCTGGGCTGGGCGAGCGAGATACTTGCCGAGAACGGGCAATCGCTTTTCTTCGTCGACGGGAACTATGACCAGCACGAGGTGATCTACGGGCATCCGATACGCTCCGACGGGATCCGCTGGCTCGCTGTTAACATCGGGGCGCTGCCGCGGGCGTTTAGAACGACAGTCGGCGGGCGCAGAAGCTTTGTCGCGTTGGGCGGGGCGAACAGCATCGATCATCCCCGTGCCCGGCCATTGGAAGCCATCACACCCGATGACCTTGTTGCACTCGGATCCGCCGGCGCCGACGTCATGGTCGGCCATGACGCTCCCGCACCGTTCCCGACCCTCGACCGTCTCCTGGCGAAGACCGACCGGTATTGGTCTGCTGACGGCCTCGCGTATGCGGCCGAAGGCCGCGCTGCGTTCACGCGCGGTTTCATGACGGTCAGGCCGTCCCTTTACCTCGGCTCCCACTTCCACACCCACCTCGACGAAGTTATCTCCTTCGGCAGGGGCGCGGACAGGTTCGAAACCCGTGTTGTGTTGCTCGATTCCGGAGGAAGCCGCAGCCGGGTAAGCCAGGCGATTCTCGACCTCGCCACGCTCGAGCTGTCCCCGTTCCGTCTGAATGGCGGTAAATGAAGGGTGACGTGAACGAAGCTGGTGGCCGCCCACTGCCCGTTGAGACGCCCGCGTGATGGCAGTCCACGCTGTGGCGGACGGGAGAGCCACGGTGGCACTTGTCGTCGTGGCTCACTCGGAGTACTTGGCGAGGATCTCCGCGCGCGCCTCGTCCAGGGTCATTTCCCCGATCAGAATACGGCGAGCACGGGCGAGAGCTTCAGCGGAGGGAAAGTGGCCGGCGAGCTGCTGGCACTTGTCAATCTCTACCAGGCGCGCATCAGCTTCGTCCCCAGTTAGGAATCGCTTAGGGTCATGCGTCGGAGGCGTCATCTCCACTAATTCTGCTCTCATTCTGCCATCGGCCTAGTCCACGGGGCTGTCCCTATTAGCTATGCGCGGCAGTCGATCGATTCAAAGAGCCATGGTTGACACGGGATTCCGCGTCTGAATTCCCTATGCGCGGCATTCTTCATCGGCTGCGGCCAACCTGCTTTCAGGACCGCGTGAGCTGAACGTCCGTCACGGGCGGAACGGGGGGAGGCGCGGCTCGTCCTGATATCTAAGGCTCGCAGCGACACACGCCCAGGCGTCGGCGTAGAGTGCTCGCATGGACGACGTCGCCTTCTACGAGAGCCTGGGGCCCTGGGCGACTCAGCGAGCGGTCCGCGACACACTCGGTGTGGACGACGCCGCGCTAGATTCAATGCGGGAGAGTCACCGACTTCTTGCAGTCCGATTCGGGGGAGACCTCTATTACCCTCTCCCGCAGTTCACAGGCGGCCGCGTTATCGCGGGCCTGGAGCCCGTGCTAATCGCACTGAGCGCCGGGTTCACTTCGCCCGAGGCGCAGGCGGCATGGTTCGCCGAACCCGCGTATGAGGACGACGCGCGCACGCGTTGGCAGGTGCTCGGCGACGGCGACGGCAGCGATGTCGTGCGGTGGGCGGGCATCGACGCCGCAGCGGTCCGCCGATAGAACGCTCGAACGAGCTGTTCTGATCGGGGCCGCGGCGCCGGACCGCGCCGCCCCAAAGCTTTCCTGAGATGCAAAACCATCCAGTAGCAGGCACGGCGAAGTGCCGTACCGGTTTCGGCGCACGGGGGGATAGCTCACCGCCAAAGAGCCGACATCGATGTTCGGAAAAGTTATATTATACGGATTCCGTATATTTGACGTGGCTGTCACGTTCCCCTCGTTCAAACACATTGCCACGTCTGGACTAGCGGAGATATCGGACAGTCGGGCGGACTGTGTCTGAGGCCCTCAGTACCGTCAGCACATGCTCACTCTCATGGACTCCACTGCCGGTACTTACCGCGTCGCCACCCGCTCTTCGGTGTACATCCTCGACCTCGACGCAGAAGCGGTGAGGCGCGTGCCGAACGCCGGTGGCGCCGGCGCCGCGGTTCTGCGCCAAGATGAGGGCTGGACCCGGTTGGTTGAAATCGTCGAATGCACGGTCGGCTCAAGAATGGAGCTGATCATCGACCTCGGCGTCGAAGGCGTCGCGTTCACAAGCAGGCAGTCCACCACCGTCGTCGAGATCGCGCCCATCATCGACTTCTACGAGGCACGGCCAGCAACGCAGAACTAGTACTCTCGGCCGCATGGCTAGGCGTCCTCCAGACCGCCGCCGGGAGGGGCACGACCAACAGGAACTTCGGTGGGTCACGCCAGCCCGCACTGGGAGATGAGACCCACGAACGGAACCTACCTGTACCGCGCTGGCCTCAACTTGAACCGCCCTAGGGGCGCTGAATTTGTCGGTCAGAAAGCGTGCAAACGGTACGGTGGCGCTGAAACCGAACGGCGAATCAACGCGTGGTCCAACTCCGACATCCAGCACGAGACCAACGAGACACGCAGCCTCATGGGTTTAGCCACGCTGGAGTCATGACGCAGCGGTTAGTCGAACGACCAGCCGTTCGACGGCGGCAGCGGAGAGCGGGGGCATCCCAGACAGGATCTGCTGCCACTCTGCTTTCGCGACGGCCTCGCGCGCCTTTTCTCTGTCCACACGGTGATCGTACAGGGCGCGCAGCCGGCCTCTCTATCCCAGCGCTCACCGCGGACGGTACGCTTCCGCCATGGAAACGGAACGCAGCTGCCTGCGCCTTGTCGGGGACACTGATCCGCGCCAGGAGCTGGACGATCTTGCGTTCCTCAACCAGAGCGCCACGCGTAACGACGCGGGGCTCCGACAGGAACTGAACGAACAGCGACCGCACCAGTCGACGTAGTACCTCGAACGGGCTCGCGAACACACGCGTGCGCAGCCCTTTTGGGGTGATGCGGCACGCTCGCTCGCGTGGTTAGTCTGAACGCATGTCCGACGCGTCTGTCATCAGTCAACTGCCGTTGGTATTTCATACTCCGCCGAATTGGCCGAGACCCACGGTTGACTGGGTTGCCAGCCACCAAGGTTGGCAGCCTCCGGTTGGCTGGGTGCCTCTCGAGGGGTGTCCCAAGACGCCGTCGGGGTGGGAATTCTGGACCAAGAACGATAGCGTTTGGTCGAAGCTTGCCGCTGAGCATCTCGCACCGGCCAAAAAGTCGATGTGGATCGGGTTGGCGTTCTTCATCGGAGGTGTGGTTCTGACACTCGGGGGTTTCGCGGCCTCAGGCGGCGGAGGTGGATCCCTCGTTTTTTGGGGCGCGATCGTCTGGGGACCGATTCAAATGATTCGAGCCGGAATTCGCATGAGGCAGATCAGTGAGGCGCTCATGCGTGGCATCCAGGCCAACGCTTGGAAAGCAAGGTTAGCGTCGGACCGGCAAGCCTATGAGAGTTACGCGCGGGGCTACGGGTCGTGATTATGACACCTGAAGTCGCTTCAGCGATTCTAAATGTGAGCGCGACCGCATCTCGACTCGAGATCGATAAGGCCTTCAAACTGCGCGCACGAATGTCTCACCCCGACCGGTTCTCGGGAGCTCCCGCCTCAGACATCGCCGCTGCCACGGCAGAGTTCATCCGTGTCACCCAGGCGCGTGACGTGCTGCACGCGCATTTGTCGGAGCGACGACCGGCCCAGCCTAAGGAGGAGCCGGTCAATCCCGATTACAGCTTCGAGGCGCGACGAACGCCGCCTATGAGCTTTGAGGAATTCACGCAGGCGCGGGCCGCGCATGACTGGGTAGGCGGTCCCCAGAAACGTGCCCCGCAGCCGCCGGCGGCGAATGACGCTCACCCGATGCGGGCACCTGTTCGCCGGCAAACGGGATGGGAAAAAGTCCGACGAGATCGTGTCATCAACTCAATCGTCGTCATCGCAGTGCTTGCACTCGTAGGTATTGTGACGGCGGCATCTGGATACATGCAGGGAAACACGGACACCGCCGACCAACAGTCGGCGGAGCAATCTGGCGGGCAGATAGACGGCGCGCTTGAAGCTGCCAACGAAGAGTCGGCGGCGGTATCCGGGGAGATTCTGAGCAGGGTCGAAGTGGAGTTCGTGACGGATGATGCCTCCTATGAACGCTTCTGCACGGGGTCATCCGGGTGTTGGGTGTGGACGGTCATTTCGCCGGTTGCGTGCACTTCCGCAGCCGTAAAAATCGTCCGCGCCTACACAATCGACGGAGACCCGACATCATCGAACCTGCAGTATATGGACCTGCGGCCTGGGGAGATCAAGACTGTCGTTCAGGAGTCCAGCTCTCGCGAAGAATTCGCGTCCATAACGTCCATTATCTGTTAGACGATGCCAGTGCCGCTTCGATCCGTGTCTCTCTGAGGCGTGAGGTTTGAGCGAGCGAGCTTGGCGAAGATCACCTGCATGTGACGCGGGCGGCACGCTAGCTCCCCCGCCCGCGCTGAGGTGGCGGGGGAGCGACCGGCTCAGCCGATGCCGATCACTTCGTAGTTGCGGTTGGCGCTCCAGCTCCGGGCTTCGGCGAGCAGGCTGGCCTTGTTGGCCGACGGTGCAATCCCGGTACCACGGCTTTTGTCAGACGCGGTCGTCGCCCAGACGAGCTCGTCCGCGGGATTTCCGTTTGCGTCGTGCGTTCGTGTCGTTGCCAGGTAGACGTAGGTGACGCCGCGCCCCGTTTCGGCCGTGACGGCGTCCGCCTGGCCCATGAGAGCCACCAGGGTCAACCTACGAGATTCACCGGTTTCGTTCATTTTTGATGCGAGCGGAGCGGCTTCCCTCTTGATGGATGCGATGACAGGCGCAGCAAACGGTTTGGTCGGGTCGACCTTGACCACGCTGCCGTCCGCCAGCTTGTACGAGCCTTTGGCCAGCTGCTCCGCTTCCCACGTGTCGATCTTCCCGTTGGCGTCGAGGTCACCGGCGAGCGGCGTCGGCGTTGGCGTTGCCGTCGGTGTGGCGGTGGCCGTGGCCCCGCCGAAGAGAGGGTCGAGGACCCCGTCGACGGCGTCGCCCGGCGCGGCGCACCCGGTGAGCCCGAGGATGAAAGCCGCGGCGGTCCCGGCGGTGATAAGTGTGCGTCGGATGTTCAAAGTCGTTTCCCCCAGTGAGTGATGCCTGGATGAACGTAGCGGCCGGCGGGGCTGACGCGGGTTTGCGCCACACTTGCCTATGCGCGGCAGCGATGCGCTGGCGGCCCGGTGACGTCACGGAGGTGCGCGGCCGATGGGGCGCAGGACCCTGAGCGGCTTCCGGTTCGGGGCCACGGTCTAGGGGCGGCTCGCGCGGCCGGCGATAACTTTATCAACGCTCTGGCCTGGGCGAGGAGCCGAAGCTCCCCGAGGTTTCAGGATCGATCGCAGCGCTCGGCTTCGCCTGGCGCGGTCGCCGCGCCGCCGGGAACACTTCGCTCCTCGGGCCGCGCCATCTGCTGGGGTGGACGCGCCGAAATCTGCCCGCGCGAGTAGATTTGCTGTCCCGCCACGGCAGCTAAATCTACCCGCGCGGGCAGATTGTGACTCACGTGGGCCGGAATCTTCCCACTCGGGTAGATTTATCTAGGGATCAGGCTCGCGAATCTTCCCGATCGGGTAGATTACTGTGCAGGAGGACGATTCGGAATCTACCCGTCGGGCAGATTCCGCCGCATACATCAATGCTATGGAGCAAGTTCGCAAGAAGCAGACCGGTGAACCCGGGAACAGTGGTGAGTTCGGGCGCTCGCGCGGCGAAGCGGACGTCCAGTTGAGTGCGAGTGCGTTGGAGCCGGTCGGTGTCCGTATCGGCGAGTTGAGTGAGGCGCTCGGGATTCCGATCAAGACTCTCCGCCGCCTTGCCGACCAGAAAGGGATTCCATCTAACCGGTCGCCCGGTGGACATCGTGTCTTCGACCTCAACGAGGTGCGCGCCGCTCTCGGCGGGACGATACCGGAGGCGACCATTGTCCCCACCGGTAAACCTGACTGGGAAGGATCTTTCGCGCTTGAGGGGCTCGACGAGTCGGTTGTCTGGGCGGAAGTGTCGTCAGCCGTCGGCCTCGATGCGGGTAGCGAGGGAAACATCATAGCCCGGTACGGATTCACCGAAATGCTCAACAACGCCGTCGATCACAGCCTTGGCACGAAGGCGACCGTCGAAGTTTGGTCGTCAGACCAAGAACTCGCGTTCAGAATTGCCGACAACGGGGAGGGGGTCTTCGCCCACCTTCGCATTGGACTGGGGCTTGACCGAGACATAGAGGCAGCTGGCGAGCTCACGAAAGGGAAAAGAACGACTTGGAGGGAACGTCACTCGGGTGAGGGCATCTTCTTCACGTCGAAAGCTGGAGGAGCCTTCCGGATCTCATCTAATGGCTTTCGGATGACAGTGGACAACACCCGTGCGGATTTTGCTCTCGGTTCGTCGGCTGTAGTATCAGGGTCAATCGTCGAGATGAACGTGCCACTGCCACCTCCGAGAACGCTTCGTTCCATCTTCGACTCGTTCACAGATGAAGATCAGCGCTTCTCGAAGAGCCGCCCCGCAGTCAAACTCTTCGGGTCTGGAGTCACCTTCGTTTCCCGATCCGAAGCGCGACGAGTAATGGATGGTATGACGGGATTCGCCGAGATCGACATCGATTTCGCAGGAGTCGAAGACGTCGGGCAAGGCTTCATTGATGAGGTCCTTCGTGTTTGGCCGTCCATGAACGCCGGAATACGTGTTCACCCGATCAATATGAGCGAGCCTGTCGAATTCATGGTCCGGCGATCACTGGCTTCCCAGTAGCGCGGAACGAAGTTCGCCAGAGCCTTCAGCTGACCCGGCAACAGGGCGGAGACGTGTCGATCAGCGATCGCCATGCTCAGCCGGCGTTCACCCAAGCAGACTCCTTAAACAGCGCCTGCACCGCCTTCGCCACGGTTTCCGCTGCCGCTTTCACGGTTGCCGGGTCCCGTTTGCCCCAGCCGCTGACGTACGCAGCATTAGCCTGCCCGACTTCCGGGCTCATCCCGTTGGCGCGGAGCAGCGCGTAGCTGATCGAGTCGGCTTCCACTTCCATCTGGCCGCGGTGCCCGCCGTGCCCGGTGTGGTACTCGTCGACCTGGTCGATGTGCCCGGCTTTGACGTGGCCGAGTTCGTGGGCGAGGACACGGGCGGTGGACCCGGCGTTCAGCCCCGCTTTGACGACGATCCGCTTCGACCCGTCCGTGGTCGTGTAACCCATGAGCTTCCCCTCACGGATCGGCTCGTACGCGAGCGTGAACCCCTGATCGGCGATCGCCTGTTCCAAGTCGCTGATGAGGCCGGCGGGTGGTTCCTCGGAGAGGGTTTGACGGTCGGACGGGAGGTCAGGGCCTTCCGTCTGGGAGATGTCGAAGACCGTCGCGGTGGTCATCCCGAACGTTTTCGTGTCCTTCCGTGGTTTGCCTTTCGCGTCGAGCACAGGTTGCCCGGCGGCGTCTTTGGCGTCTACGCGGAACGTTTTCGGGGCGAGGATCGCGATACCGCGTTCGCCTTTCCGGACCTGGCGGCCCAGTTCCCCCCATTTCTTGTACCCGGCGACGTCGGTTGCGCCCGGGCACTGCACGGCGATCATCATGGCCAGCTTCTTGCGGGGGACTCTCGCCCTTGTGGACGGCTCGCTTGTATTGACGCTCATTGCTGTTCCCCCCAAGGAAAATGTGGTGCCCGCCAAGGCTATTCGGTGGCGGGATGGGGCGATGGACGTGCGCTACCCCCTATGCGCGGCACAACAGCGGGCGGCAAGGACGAATCAAGACACTGGAGTTCAGCTCTGTCGCGCACAGCCGGCAGTAGGACGGCAGACGAATTCTCTTCGATTAAACTGAGCCATTCGCGAGAATTTTTCGCAGGTCCCAGTGAATCCGGCATCTTGAGTTCAAGCGATTCTGATTCAGTTGTTCTTGGTTCGAGTCCAGGTACCCCAGCCATAAGGTCCGAAAATCTGCGGGAAAGCAGAGATGTCCGTGGCCGTCCTCCAGGCGTTCCGCCTCGAAAGTCCCTTTTTGGGTCACTTTTTGACCCTGCCGCGTAGGGGTCCGCTCCCGCGCCCCTTGCTGTCCCGGCCTGTTCCGTACTGGCCGCGTCCATCCCGTGCACCGGGTACGCACCTTCCTATCATGAGCGAGCATGACAACGAGATCCTGACCCCGGAGCAGGCCGCCGACCTCCTCCACGTCTCCCCGCGCACGATGGAGGAATGGCGGCGCACCCGCACCGGCCCTCCCTGGCGACGGATGGGACGCCACGTCCGCTACCTGTACCGCGAGGTGCTGGTCTGGTTCGAGGACCTCGACTCCGATGGCTAGGGCGAAGCTCCGAGCCGGAGAGCTCGGCACGATCCGGATCATCCGCCTTCCCAGCGGCAGGTACCAGGCCCAAGCGCGACTGTGCGACGAAGTCGGCAAAGCGCATCAGGTCAAAGCCAGCGGCACCACCGAGGCACTGGCGGAGACCGCGCTACGGGAGAAGGCCGACTCGATCCTCAACGACACCGGCGGACCGACGCTCGGCAAGAACGCGACCATCGCCGAAGTCGGTGCGGTGTTCCTCTACGACAAGGGCCGCGCAGGCATGGTCGAGGACTCCACGATGGAGGCGTACGAGCAGGCGGCGCGTCGCGTCGTTGTTCCGGCCTGCGGCGATCTGCTGCTGCGGGACTTCACCGTGCGCCGTTGCAACCGCATCCTCGCCGACATCCGGGAGAAGAAGTCGTTGGCCGCCGCGCGGAAGGCGCGGTCGGTACTGTCACAGATCTGTCAGACCGGGATCGAGTACGACATCCTGCTGTTCAACCCTGTTCGGGATGCCCGGCGGCTGCCATTGCCGGAGAAGAAGACCTCGGTGCTGACCCCGGAGCAGCTCCTGCATGTTCAGCGCCTGATCCGCGGCTGGCGGAAGGACGAGGGGTACGGGCCGCGCCCGAACGTGGAGACGCTGGAGAATGCCATGTGGATCATGGTCGGCACCAGCATCCGTGTCGGCGAGGCGCTCGCCCTGCGGCGCTGCGATGTGGATGTGGCGTCGAGCCCGCCGACCGCGCTGGTGGATGCGACGATCAAGCAGACCAAGGCGGGGGGTCTGTATCGCAAGCCGTCGCCGAAGCGCACTCGTCAGAAGCGGAACATCGCGTTGCCGAGCTTCACTGCTGCCGCTGTCCGTAGCCAGCTCGCGCGAGCGGGGAAGGGGAGGGAGGCGTACCTGTTCGCGACGAAGACGGGCAGGCCGCTGAGCGTCAGCAACTACGAGCGGCTCCTGCGCACCTTCGTCGACGACAACGCCCGCGCTGGAAGCGGCGGGGATCGATCCGTCGACGTTCAGCACGCACATCTTCCGCCGATCCACCGCGACCCTCGTGGAGGCCGTCGCCGGGATCAGTCTCGCCTCCCGACTCCTCGGGCACGCGAACGAGCAGATCACCCGCGCCAGCTACGTCGTCAGCGCCGAACTTGTCGACCCGGTGACTGCAGACATCATCGACCAGGCCTTCGCCGATCTGTTCTGACCACAAGATCTTGTATAGGAAAACGAGAATGGCTACTATATGTAGATCACGACGGCTTGCGGGTAAAGCTGTGACGGTCCCGCCAATGTGGCGGCACCGTCAGATTCCCCGAAAATCCGCGGAACTTGCGGTGGGGCCACGGTGGCACCACCGTCCCGGCCAACTACTCCCGAGCCGACGGCCGTGCCAAATTGGCACCACCGTCAGGCGGGAGGGCCTCGTCCGCTTCAGATCACGAACGTCACGGAAAACGTGACGATCTGCAATCTGGAGAGAAAGGCGAGCGCGCTGTCGTTCATGATCTGCAATACAACGGACTAGCGCAGCAGCGTTACCGGGAGGTTGTCTTGGAGATCATCGCCATTCACATGAGCGTAGGCGGTGATTGTCCCGATCTCGTCGAGGCCAAGACTGGCATCGTGGTAGCGGGCCACGATCGAGTCGGTCATGACTGTGACGCTATCGGCTTCGTAGTTCGCCTGCGTAGCGCTCGCATGGTCGAATACCCACGCTGATGTCGCGTCGCCGAATCGAACGCCGAACCGCTTGCCACCGTTGCCAGTCGGGTCGTAGTAGTAGATCCCGTAGCCGAAGAACTCAGGATCGTCGATAACAACTCGATCGCCGAGACCCCAGGTCACGGTCACGCTGTCTGAGTTTGCTTCGACGAGTACAGAAGTTACAGCTCTCGGAAGAATAGGTTGGGACATTCTCTCTCCTGCGTACTTTGACTCAGATTGCCGGTTCGGACGCACGGACCACAGCAGCAATCTCGTCTGCGATCTCCGCGATGGTATTCGTTGCGGTCGTGCGAGCGATCTTGTCAGCGAGCGAAGGCGACTCCTTCTCAACCTCGTCCTTTGAGATGTCGTGCCAGATGGGAAGCATCCGCTGTTTGCCGGCGATGGAGAGCCCGACGATGCCGTCCAACTCGTACTGCGGCCAGCCCTTCGCGAAGAAGGACTTCGACATGACCACGATACCGAACGATGAGTGGGCCAGGCCGTAGTCGATCTTTCGTCGCAGGCTGTCGCCAATCCGAAGCTCGCCCTTGTCCAGCCAGACCTTGAGTCCCCGTTCCGTAAGAGCGTCGTGCAGGGGCAGTGCCACCGCCGTCTTGTCTTCGCTGGCGTGAGAGATGAACACGTCCCAGGTCTGTCCGGTTTCGTCAGGTGTCAGATGCGCCGGCGGTTCTGCTCGAATTCCCGCGAGGGAGGAAAGTCGTGCCGGTTGAGCGACGGGAAGCGGCGGTGGAACCACTCGTACCGAACTGCGCAAGGTTGCTTGCCCCATATTCATCCGATCGATCGTGAGATACCAGGTCCCTGTAGAGGGCACGACGAAAGGAAATGGCGACTTGGTCACTTGGCCACCGCGATAGCGGTGGTTGCGCCCGCTTCTGTAAGCCATAAAGTTGCTCGGATCCATCAGCTTTACGTTGGCCGTCGCGCTGAGCTCCAAGATGATCGTCGAGCCGCGCTCAAGGCGGGTCCAGTGGTACTGCCGAAAGCCGATGCCGCTCATGCTGCGATCTCCCGCTGTCCGAGGTCGAGTTGGTAGACGGTGATGAGGAGTGAAGCCATGAGCATGACCGCGATGACGCAATTGCGGTCGCTGACCTGGTCTTCACCGAGACGGTGTGAAATAACATGCCGAGTCAGATGCGCCGGACGAGGTTTCCCTGACAGCGGATTCCAATCGTCGTAAAACAGTACGAGCGGTGCTCGGGTGGCCTGTTCGAGCAACCTTGTGTATGGCGTATCCATCGTCAGGACATGATGCTTGGTAACGCGCTGCCGATCACTCACCCAATGGAGTGACTCGACGATGCTATGTACGACTTGGACGGCAGAGATCGCACCCACTTTCCAGTAGCTATTGCGGCATGCTTCGATCACTTCCCGTGCAGTTGGGAGAACGGGGTCAAGTACAGGATCTGTGAGACTATCGAGCCAGTCTGCGCAGTCATCGAGTATGTCTTCGCGGTGACGGATGAGAATTTCGGAGCGTTCATCTCGGGTCGTGGCTGACAGCAGCAGATCGAGTACTTCACTCCGCGGCACCCATGCCGCTGGGATACCATCGTCGTTGACGAGCGCGA
The DNA here is from genome assembly GCF_004403225.1 of Cryobacterium sp. Sr8. NCBI lineage: Bacteria > Bacillati > Actinomycetota > Actinomycetes > Micrococcales > Microbacteriaceae > Cryobacterium > Cryobacterium sp. Sr8. The sequence goes on from NZ_SOHO01000058.1 coordinate 34,269, forward strand.
TGAGCGCAGGCAATCTCTCACCAATGTTTTCGGGCCAGTTATCCGGAATTCGTCGGCGCTGAGTGATCGAGTCCCAGTCGATCGAGCGCATCATATCGAGAATCGGTTGTATCGATGCGGTGAGATCGATCTTGGGTTGGATCGCCGCGATCCACTCACTCGTGATGCCGCCCAGCATCTTTGAGTAGTCGGGCATGCTGGCAAGCAGTGTGCTCTGGATGTTCGCGATATTGGCGAGCGCCGTCGTGGGGACGACCAGATCATCCTCGAACTTGGGCATAACAGCCGCGATGTTCAGCGCGGGAACGAGCATGGAATCGAGCTTCGGCAAGAGGCTCTGCACGTTCGTGATCGAAGCGAAGAGGCTTGCATCGAGCTTTGGCATCAGCGACGCGGTGTCGATCGCGGGGATGAGCGCCGAAAAATCGAACTTGGGCGTAACCGCCGCGTACGAGGACATGATCGACTGCACCTGGCTCGCACTTGCGTGGGAGATGCTGATGCGGTTGCGAACCGTCTCGGATTCGCCGTCATCCGAGACGTCGATAACTTCCGTGGATCCCACCTCTAATCCTCCATGCCTCGCAGTGACCCCGAATCGGGTGTCTCACTGGAGCGTGAGTTATGGGGTCACATATTTATTGTGACCACGACCTCCGACATTGGGTCGCGACTCGCCGAAAAATCGAACAAAGATTCGATCAGGCATTGCGGAATGGGCAATGTTCCAGATCTACGGGCGTCACGGATGGCGTGACGTTTCGCCGTATCGCGCGAGTTTCAAAAGCTGGGGTTGGTTACCGAATCTGTAACCTTCTCCGCGTTCTGACACCTCATGTAGCTCGGGATCTACCGCGATTCATCGAGCCGATTAAGCAGGGCTGTGCTGACGAGTTCGGCGGCAGTATCGATCTCGTAGCCGGTGGGCCAGGCCACGACGAGCGGGTCGAGGTCGTGGCGGAATGATGCCGTGTCGAGCTTCTGTCGTAGGTTCTCTTGCGCCTTCGCCGAGGTGAGTCCATCCGGCCGGTATGGACCGAATGCTCCCAGGATCTCGGATGGGTCCAGCCGGAGGTGGTCGAGGGCGAGCCAGAGGTCGAAGAGGTCTCGTCCTTTCGAGCGCTGATAGAGCGCTCGGATCTTCGTCGCCACAAGCTCGGCGGGCTGAAAGGTCGGCACGAGTGCCGAGCCGCGCCACCACGCAGAGGCCACCTGGTGCTCGCGCTGGATGATCGGCAAGGCGGGGGAGCGCTCGTGGGTGTTTACCTCGATTTTGAGTCGCAACGGAATGCCCGACTCGGCAGTGGTCCGCCAGTAGACCTTCGGGTGCTCACTCACCCGCGTGCGCACCTCGAACCCGAGTTGCTCGCCGAGGCGAGTGAGCGCCTGGGTCAATGGCGCTATACCGCCCGCGGAGGCACGGACGTAGTCCAGATCCTCGCTGTAGCGGTACGGGCGCGGTAGGTGCAGCTTATGGAGGGCAGTGCCTCCGCGGAAGATCAGTTCGCGGCCGAGATAGTCGTCGTCGGCGATGGCGCAGATCGCTCGGGAAAGCAGCAGATCCTGTTCGACCTGCTCGCGGGTCGGCCAGGGATGATCCACACCCCAGGCAGTGATGACGTTGGCAGGGATCATAGGTCGGGCTCCACATCACGGTTGAGGTACAGCATCCAGTCGTGATCGACCGTGCCGGCCGCGATACCCGCGGGATCGAGCCGTGAGGGTGTGGGGGTGGCATTGTGGGCAAAGCTTTGGAGGTCGTCGAGCCCGTCATGGTCGGTGAAGGTGGCGAGCATCCACCCAGCGCGCCGGATGGCAGATGCGGGGAAGGATGGGGCAAGGGCGATGAGATCACTCATCGTGAAGGCATCGAGTTCGCCGAGTTCGCAGATGACGGTTGCGGCGTTGTCGAGCCCGCCTGCCCGGTCGATGTCGCTAGCGACATCCAGCATCGTCGCTGCAACCGACGACACGAGCGCGGTGCCCGAACGTGTTGCATGGGAGACGGTCGGAACTGATGCGATATCGCTGCGCTGAGCGAACGAGAATCGCGTGCGACCGACGATCCGATCCCGAACGAGACGATCAACGGCAATCTGGAACACCTGCGGCGCCTGATGCGCCGCACCGTGGATCGCCGCTGCGCTCAGCCAACCGACGTAATACCGTGCACCCACGTGGCGCATCATCGTGTTGATAATCTCGATGCCGGGAGGCGCTCCCCAGGTGCGGAACTCGGGAGGAACCGCGAACCACAGCCCGCGCGTGGGCATGACCCACTGGCCACGGCGCACCGCAGGGTTCAAACGCTGGCGCACCTGCGTCTCTGGCACGTCCAATAAGCGGGCGACATCGCCGCTCGTCAGTGCATCGATACCATGCGCGAGAGCCCAATCGGCAGCCTCCGGCGCACGAACCGCCTCCACGATCCCTCTCTCCATATCAACAATCGTCACAGAAACCGTGACGATTTGCAATCCCAAGAGAGAGACTTGCGTAGCCTCGACACTGTCGTTTGTACCCGTAGTTCGTCACTATGACCCCAACTACGGAGGCAAACGACAGCGGACCGCCAGCACCTCGTTACGAGCGAAGCTCCTTTTTCTGCCTGGTAGCGATCCTGCCTGCTGCCGTACCTATGAACCACCAACGGGACGACTTCGGTCTCCCTCAGATTCCCCACACATCTGGCACCTCGACGGTGCTCCCGGTGCGCGGTGCACACCTGTCTCCTGAACGGGCCGATTCACGGCCCCGTGGGGAGGCCGATCATGGTGGTATCGATGCGGGTCATGTCCGCCGGGCGAGGCTACGAGTACCTGCTGAAGACTGTCGTGGTCGGCGACGGGAACCGAGATCTCGGCACCCCGTTGACCCGTTACTACTCTCAGGAAGGTACGCCTCCCGGCGCCTGGTATGGCTCCGGCGTCCAGGCTCTCGGCTCCGATATCGATGGCCGCATAGCCACAGGCGACGAAGTGACCGAGGAGCACCTGGCCCGGCTGCTCGGCGAGGGCGCCGACCCGATCACGGGGCAAAAGCTTGGCCTCGGCTACGGCCGCTACGCAACCCCGCGCACTCGGATCGCAACGCGCACTGCTGCGATTCCGGAGAACATCACAGCCGAGCAACGCGAGCAAGCAACAGCCGCAATCCGCGAAGAGGAGGCGCAACGGAAGAGCCGCCAGCCCGTTGCAGGGTTCGACTTCACATTCTCGCCGCCCAAGTCGGTGAGCACGTTGTGGGCGGTCGCGGATGCGGGCACGCAATCCCTGATCGTGCAGGCGCACCATGCCGCGATGAAGGACGTGCTCGGATTCCTCGAGCGCGAGGTCGCCGCCACCCGAACCGGCAAAGGCGGCATCGCCCGCGCCGGAGTGCAAGGCGTGATCGCGACCGGATACGACCATTACGACTCCCGCGCCGGAGACCCACAACTGCACACCCATCTCGTCATCGCGAACAAGGCGCAGGGCACGGATGGGAAGTGGCGCACTCTCGACTCCCGCGCGCTGCACAAAGCCACGGTCGCGCTTTCCGAGACGTACAATGCCTACCTGACGGATCACACGGCCCGGCTCCTCGGCGTCTCGTGGACTCCGGTCGATCGCGGTGCGGATCGTCGCACCGGCTGGGAGATCAGCGGAGTCTCCACGCTGCTGCTGGACGAGTTCTCCCAGCGCACCCGCGGCACGGCAGGCAGCGAAGGAATCGAAGACGTCACCGCCAGACTGGTCGAGGAGTACCGTACCCGGCACGGACGATCCCCGTCCGCACGGGCATTCACCCGACTGCGACAGCAGGCCACTCTCACCACCCGCCCGGAGAAACAGGTGCGGTCTCTCGCGGAGCTGACGGCCGCCTGGAGGGAACGCGCAACCCGCGTGCTCGGACAGCATGCCACGACCTGGGCACAGGCGATCCTCACCCACCTGCCCGGTGACGTGCTCCTCCGAGCAGACGACCTGCCGGGCGCGCAGGTTGAGGACCTCGCCGCGGTGGTCGTGATGGAGGTCGGCAACCGACGTGCTGTGTGGGGGAGATGGAACCTCCACGCGGAAGCTGCCCGCCAGACGATGTGCATCCGCTTCGCCACCACCGACGACCGCGAACGACTCCTCGTCACCATCGTCGAACGGGCCGAGAGCGGATCCCTGCGACTCACGCCCGAGTACGACCGTCTCTCACCCGGCCCGTTCCTGCAGGACGACGGCTACTCGGCGTTCCAGCCCCGCGACACGATCGCGTACAGCAGTCAGGACATCCTCGACGCCGAAACCCGACTCCTGGCCTTCTCGCATCGGACGGATGGCCCACAGATATCTGCCAGAACCGCCCACCGCCACACCACCGGACCCGACGAGCAGGGTGTGACCCTCGCCGAGGATCAGGCGGTCGCGATCACCCAGCTCACGACATCCGGCCGCACGCTCGATCTCCTCGGCGGTCCCGCCGGCGCAGGCAAGACGACGGCGCTTCGCGCGCTACACCGTGCATGGGCAGGGACTCACGGCGAGAACTCCGTGATCGGCCTGGCGCCATCCGCAGCCGCCGCAGAAGTCCTCGGAACAGAGCTCGGTATCCCCACCGAGAACACCGCCAAGTTTCTTCACGATCACGAAGCCGGCCGGTGGAATCTCACCAGCGGGCAGCTCGTGCTTCTCGACGAAGCATCCCTCGCGGGAACCCTTGCGCTGGGTCGCATCACGACTCATGCCGCCGCGGTCGGTGCGAAGGTCGTGCTCATCGGGGACTGGGCGCAGCTCACCGCCGTCGAGACGGGCGGAGCGTTCGGGATGCTCGCTCGCGACCGCGGCGACGCCCCGGAACTCACCGACGTGCGCCGGTTCCGGAACGACTGGGAGAAGACCGCCACACTCCAACTCCGCCACGGCGACACTTCCGCACTCACTGCTTATGCCGATCACGACCGGATCCACGACGGCGACACCGACACGATCCTCAACACCGCATATGCCGCCTGGCGTGCGGACAAGACCACGGGGCTATCCACGGTCATGATCGCAGCGACCTCGCAGACCGTCGCAGAACTGAACCAGCGCGCCCGCACAGATCTGATCGCGGCCGGGGCGGTCGAACCGGACGGACTCTCCCTGCACGACGGAACGACCGCGGGCGTGGGGGATGAGGTCGTCACCAGAAGCAATGACCGTCGCCTCACTACGACGGATGGCAGATGGGTGAAGAACGGCGACCGATGGGCCGTGACCGGAAGGTTCGACGACGGCTCCCTCGCCATCCGCAGACTCGGTAGAAGCGGCGCACCTTTCGGACAAGGGATCGTCCTGCCCGCCGAATACGTGCGCGAGCACGTCGAACTCGGATACGCGACGACCGTCCACCGCGCCCAAGGTGCCACCGTCGGATCATCGACCCGCAGATCGCGACTCGCGAGCTCCTATATGTCGCTGCCACCCGCGGCCGCGACGCTAACCACCTCTATATCCCGACCGATCAGGATGCCGGAGTCGAGGATCACCATGACGAGCACGCGCAAGAGCGCGACGGCCAGAGCATCCTGGCAGACGTGCTGGCCCGCAGCGGTGCAGAGCAGACCGCGACCGAAACGCTGCGCCTCACCGTCAGCGAGCACGCCTCGTTGACGCAGCTCATCGCCGAGTACGAGACCATCGCCGCACACGCTCAACACGACCGGTGGGAGGTGCTCCTGCAATCCAGCGGGCTCTCCGACACGCAGGTAGATCGCATCCTCGACAGTGACGACCGCGTTCAGGTCGAGGCCGCACTCCGTCGAGGCGAGTCCAACGGGCACGACGTCGAAGACCTCGTCCGCCGCGCGGCCCCGAGGCTTGACGGGCACCCTCATCCTGCTGCCGCGATTGCTGAGGTGCTCAACCGATTCACGGGAGAACCCCGCCGCGGCTCGCGCGCCGTCGCCCCGAAGCGAGTCGCCGGACTCATCCCGATCCCGAAAGGGCAGATCTCAGAGGACATGCGCGCCGCGCTGACCGAACGCGAGCAGATCATCACCCGCACCGTGAGATCCCTCACCATCGACGCACTCGAAGCGGGGGAACCGTGGACGCCACGGCTCGGAACGCCGCCCACGCAGGACCAGGCCCGCGAAGCCTGGCTGCAGGCCGCGACCACCATCCAGCTCTATCGGCAGAAGCACGGCGTCACCGGATCGATGCTGCTCGACAGCCCTGAGCCGATCACCGATCGCGCACACGCTCACGAGTACCGCGCCGCGCAGGGCGCATATCAACAAGCTCGCAGGCTCAGCGGCAATGACCAGTCGTCTTCTGGTTCGGTGCGGCACACCGCGCCTGAGCGCGGGCTGGGGCGGAGGCTTTGATGTGTTCCGCTGCTGTCCTCCTTACGCGATTACGAATCAATGATTCGAAGGTTTTATCCGTTGCGGCTTTCGCAGGAGAACCGCCTTGGCAGCTTGTCACGCAGCGCGGCTCCGCGGTCGCGTCGGTGCTCACCGGTACCTTTAGAAGTGAACCCGAGCAGAACTTAATCGCGCGCTGATGCGCAGGAGACGAGACATGGCCCCCACGACCAAAGAGTCACAGCGCGCGGAGCTACACAAAACAATCTGGCGCATCGCGAACGACCTTCGCGGCTCCGTCGATGGCTGGGACTTCAAGTCTTACGTGCTCGGGATGTTGTTCTATCGGTTCATCTCTGAAAACCTCACCTCCTACATCAATGCCGGCGAACACAAGGCCGGCGACCAAGGTTTCAACTACGCCACACTCCCCGATACTCAGGCGGAGTTCGGTCGCAAAGAGACTGTCGAGGAGAAGGGGTTCTATATCCTCCCCTCCGAGCTGTTCAAGAATGTCAGGGTCGCCGGTTCCCAGGACGCAAACCTGAACGAGACGCTCGCGAGAGTTTTCAAGAACATCGAGGGATCCGCCGTCGGCAGCGACAGCGAAGATGACCTCAAGGGCTTGTTTGATGACCTCGACGTCAACAGTTCCAAGCTGGGCAACACAGTTGCCAAACGCAACGAGAAGCTCGTCAAACTGCTCGATGCGATCGGCGATTTACCGCTCGGGAAATTCGGTGAGAATACGATCGACCTGTTCGGTGACGCCTACGAGTACCTCATGCAGATGTACGCATCGAGCGCAGGCAAGTCCGGTGGCGAGTACTACACGCCGCAAGAGGTGTCTGAACTCTTGGCCCGCATCACCGTGGTCGGCAAGACGCAGGTGAACAAGGTCTACGACCCCGCCGTCGGCTCAGGGTCGCTACTGCTGAAGTTCGACAAAGTCCTCGGCAAGGGCAACGTGCGGCAGGGCTTCTATGGCCAGGAAATCAATCTGACCACCTACAACCTCGCCCGCATCAACATGTTCCTGCACGACGTGAACTACGAAAAGTTCAACCTCGCCCACGGCGACACCCTCACCGACCCTGCCCACTGGGACGGCGAACCGTTCGAAGCGATCGTCTCCAACCCGCCCTACTCGATCAAGTGGGACGGTGACGCCAACCCGCTTTTGATCAACGACCCACGCTTCGCGCCTGCTGGTGTGCTCGCACCGAAGTCGAAGGCTGATCTTGCCTTCACCATGCACATCCTGTCGTGGCTGGCCGTCAACGGCACTGCCGCGATCGTCGAGTTCCCCGGCGTTCTTTACCGCGGGGGCGCGGAAGCGAAGATCCGCAAATACCTCATTGACAACAACTACGTCGATTCCGTCATCCAGCTCCCACCGGACCTGTTCTTCGGCACCACGATCGCAACGTGCATCATTGTGCTCAAGAAGTCCAAGAACGACAACGCGGTTCTCTTCATCGATGCCTCGGCCGAGTTCAAGCGCACGGGCAACAAGAACAAGCTCGCTGACGCGAATCAACAGAAGATCCTCGAAGCGTTTACTGCTCGCAAGGACGCAGAGTACTTCACCAAGCTCACCCCCAACGAAGACATCGCGGCGAACGACTACAACATCGCCGTGTCGTCGTACGTTGTGGCTGAGGACACCCGTGTGACCGTCGATATCATCGAACTAAACGCTGAGATCGCCCGCATCGTCACCCGCCAAGCGGAACTGCGCACCTCTATCGACGCGATAGTCGCGGATCTCGAGGGTTCCAAGTGATCGATCAGATGCCCAACTGGGAAGGCTTCATGATCCCGACGCTCCAAGTTCTGAGCGACGGGGTAGTTCGTCACTGGCGCGAGTTCCAGCCGCTGGTCGCGGACCAGGCGAAGCTCACGGATGAACAGAAACTGGCGCTGTTGCCGTCAGGGAACCAGCTCAAGTACGAGAATCGTATCGGCTGGGGGGTATCTTTCCTCACGAACGTCGGTGCGCTCTCCCGCCCCCGACGTGGCCATTACACGATCACTGAGGCCGGTAAGCAGCTCATTACGATGTTCCCGAACGGTGCGAAGGAGCGCGATATCCGCATGCTGGGGGAGGATCCGCACTCCCCGATCAGCGTGTATCAGAAGAGCGACCGCGCGACGAAGGTCAGCAATGCAGTCATCGAGGCCGACACGGAATCGATGACCCCCACCGAGCAGGTGCAGAGCGGGATCGAACGCATCCACGAGGAAGTGGCCGTGGAACTGATCGAACGACTCCAAGGTAAGGAACCTGGCTTCTTCGAGCAGGCTGTCGTGCAGTTGTTGCTCGCCATGGGTTACGGAGGTACAACCGGCAGTGGCAGCGTCACGCAGTTGAGCAACGACGGCGGCATCGATGGCGTGATCGACCAGGATGTGCTTGGACTCAGCCGCGTCTACATCCAGGCGAAGCGATACGCCGACGATAACGTCGTCGGGCGACCCGATGTGCAGGCTTTCGTGGGCGCGCTCAGCGGCAAGGCAGACAGCGGTGTCTTTATCACGACCAGCCGCTTCTCAGAGGGAGCCCGTGGATACGCTGAAGCTGTTCCGATGCGCGTCGTTCTGATCGATGGCAAGCGCCTCACTAGCCTGATGATTCGCTATGGGGTCGGTGTTCAGGTACGTGAGACCTACAGGGTCGTTGAGATCGACGAGGACTTCTTCGCATGAGCCATATCGACGAACTGATCGCAGAGTTCGCTCCTCAGGGAGTTGAGTTCAGGTTGCTCGGAGATATCGCCGAACTTGTGCGCGGCAATGGCATGCCTAAAGCGGACCTCACCGAGGAAGGTGTTGGCGCTATCCACTATGGCCAGATCTACACCCGCTACGGAGTATGGGCGACCGAGACGATATCTTTCGTGGCCCCGGAGACAGCCGTAAAGCTCGCGAAGGCCCAGCCCGGTGACATCATCATCACCAACACAAGCGAGAACATTGAAGACGTAGGCAAAGCGGTCGCGTGGCTGGGTGGCGAGCCTATTGTGACGGGCGGGCATGCCACCGTAGTCAAACACAACGAGGACCCGAAGTACCTCTCGTACTGGTTTCAGTCCGAATCATTCTTTGTGCAAAAGAGAGCTCTCGCCACCGGCACAAAGGTCATCGATGTTTCTGCAAAACAGCTGATGAAAGTGCGAATCCCCGTGCCGCCTCTCGAGGTGCAGCGGGAGATCGTGAGAATATTGGATCAGTTCACTCAGCTGGAAGCGGAGCTGGAAGCGGAGCTGGAAGCGGAGCTGGAAGCCCGCCGTCGCCAGTACGCGTCTTACCGTGATTCTCTGGTCAATGCGGTTGATGGACCGCGCGTAGCAATGGGCGAGCTGGGAACCTTCATGCGTGGTCGCCGGTTCACAAAGAGCGATGTCGTGGAGTCCGGCATCCCGAGCATCCACTACGGCGAGATCTACACCGATTACGGAGTCTCGGCGTCGCGCGCAAAGCGCGAGGTGAACTCGGACATGGTCGCGCAGTTGCGGTTCGCGCAGCCGCGCGACGTGATCTTTGCGGGCGTTGGTGAAACTGTCGTGGACGTTGGTAAGGCGGTTGCCTGGCTCGGAGATGGGCCTGTCGCAGTGCACGACGATACGTTCTCGTTCACTTCGGAGCTGGACCCGAAGTACGTCTCATATGCGGTGCAGACCGATGACTTCCACGCCCAGAAGGCGAATCATGTCGCGCGTGGCAAGGTCAAGCGCCTGTCCTCGGCAGGGCTTTCGAAGATCAAGATTCCCGTGCCGACCGCCGAGGAGCAGGAGCGCATCGTGTCGATCCTCGACAGCTTCGACGCGCTCGTGAATGACCTCAGTATTGGTCTGCCCGCCGAGCTTGCTGCTCGGCGGAAGCAGTACGAGTACTACCGTGACAAGCTCCTGACCTTCGGGGAGCCCGCAGCATGAGCGACGCCCTCCCTCGAAAATATGAGCCGATCGCGGTCTCTGCGGAGAGTACGGTCGTTGCCGAGTACGTTCCGGATGCCCATGCCGTGTCGGCTTATCAGTCGGAGGCTGCGCTTGAGCAGGAGCTGATTCGTCTTCTGGAGTCGCAGGCCTACGAGTATTTTCCGATCACGTCGGAAGCGCAGCTCGTTGCGAATCTTCGAACGCAGCTTGAAGTGCTGAACCACATCACGTTCTCAGATGCAGAGTGGACCGACTTCTTCGAGAAGAAGATCGCGGGCAAGGCCGACGGTATCGTCGAGAAGACCGTACGCATCCAGGAGGATCACGTCCAGCTTCTAAAGCGCGATGACGGTTCAACGAAGAACACCCTCCTGATCGACAAGCAGAACATCCACAACAACCGCCTGCAGGTTATTAACCAGTACGAGATCGGCCAGGGCGAGGGCGGCTTTGCTCGGTCGAATCGTTACGACGTGACAGTCCTGGTGAACGGTTTGCCGATGGTGCACATCGAGCTGAAGCGCCGCGGCGTCGACATCCGTGAGGCCTTCAACCAGATCGACCGATACCAGCGCGATAGCTTCTGGGCAGGTTCGGGGCTGTTCGAGTATGTGCAACTGTTTGTGATCAGTAACGGCACGCTGACGAAGTACTACTCCAACACCACTCGCCGTCAGCACCTGAGTGAGGCGGCCGGATCGAAGAGGGTGCGTAAGACGTCGAACTCGTTCGAGTTCACGTCGTGGTGGGCAGATGCGCAGAACAAGCCGATCACTGATTTGGCTGCGTTCGCGAAGACGTTCTTTGCCAAGCATTCGCTGTTGAACATCCTGACGAAGTACTGCGTGCTCACGGCTGACAAGATGCTGCTGGTGATGCGCCCGTACCAGATCGTTGGGACCGAGCGGATTCTGCAGAAGATCGATATCTCCACCAACTACAAGCAACTTGGCAGTGTTGCTGCGGGTGGCTACGTGTGGCACACGACAGGGTCGGGCAAGACGTTGACGTCGTTCAAGGCTGCGCAGCTCGCATCGAGGCTCCCGAGCGTGGACAAGGTGTTGTTTGTCGTTGACCGTAAGGATCTCGACTACCAGACGATGCGAGAGTACGACCGGTTCGAGAAGGGCGCAGCGAACTCGAACACCTCGACGGCGGTGCTGAAGAAGCAGCTCGAAGATCCGGGCGCACGCATCATCATCACCACGATCCAGAAGCTGTCCACGTTCATCGGCGCGAACAAGGGTCATGCGATCTACGACGGACACGTCGTGATCATCTTCGACGAATGCCACCGTTCCCAGTTCGGCGATATGCACGGCGCGATCACGAAAGCGTTCAAGCGCTACAACCTGTTCGGCTTCACGGGCACACCGATCTTCGCCGCGAACTCGGGTAGCGGCGGGAATCCGCAGCTGAAGACGACGGAGCAGGCGTTCGGGGACAAGCTACACACGTACACGATTGTGGATGCGATCAGTGACAAGAACGTGCTGCCCTTCCGCATCGACTACGTCAACACCGTCAAGGTCGGCAATGTGGTTGACAAGCAGGTCTCCTCGATCGACACCGAGAAGGCGCTGCTCGCTCCGGAGCGGATCAGCCAGATCGTGGCGTACACGCTGGAACACTTCGACCAGAAGACTAAGCGCGCCCAGCACTACACGCTTGGCGACAAGCGCGTGCGCGGCTTCAACGCACTCTTCGCGACCGCATCCATCGACGCCGCTCGCGTCTACTACAATCACTTCCAGATTCTGCAGGAGCAACTACCCTCTGACCGCAAACTGAAGGTCGGGCTGATCTACTCTTACGGCGCGAACGACGCTGTCGAAGACGGGGCCCTCGATGAGGAAGGCTTCGATACCGGAGCGCTGAGCATGGACGCTCGGTCATTTCTGGAAGATGCCATCCAGGATTACAACGGCATGTTCGGCACGAGCTACGACACGTCGGCGGACAAGTTCCAGAACTATTACAAAGACCTCTCGCTGCGGCTGAAGAACCGAGACATTGACCTCGTCATCGTGGTCAACATGTTCCTCACCGGCTTCGATGCGACCACACTGAACACCCTCTTCGTGGATAAGAATCTGCGCGAGCATGGGCTCATCCAGGCGTATTCGCGCACGAACCGCATCCTGAACTCGGTGAAGACGTACGGCAACATCGTGAGCTTCCGGGACCTCGAAGATGCCACGAACGATGCGATCGCGCTGTTCGGAAACAAGGATGCCCGCGGTGTTGTGCTGCTCAAGCCGTACGGCGAGTACCACAACGACTATGCCGAGAAGGTTACGGAACTGCTCGCAGCCTTCCCTCTCGGCCAGCCGATCACCGGAGAGTCTGCGCAGAAGGAGTTCATCGGGCTGCTCGGCGCGATCCTGCGCCTGCAGAACATCCTGACGTCGTTCGACGAGTTCACCGGCAACGAGATACTGTCTGACCGCCAGGCGCAGGACTACCGCAGCATCTACCTCGACCTTTATGCGGAATTCCGCAAGGGCACGGACGCTGATAAAGAGCAGATCAACGACGACATCGTCTTCGAGATCGAGCTGATCAAGCAGGTCGAGATCAACGTCGATTACATCCTCATGCTCGTCCAGAAGTACCGCGACGAGCGCGGTGATGGTGATGACAAGGAAGTCCGCGCGGCGATCACTCGAGCTGTGGATGCCAGCCCGAGCTTGCGCAACAAGAAGGACCTCATCGAGGACTTCGTTGATTCCCTCTCGGTCGACGGTGAGATCGACGAGGAATGGCGAACGTTCATCGCGGCCAAGCGAGAAGCGGAACTCGAAGCGATCATCGCCGACGAGAACCTCCGTCCAGATGAGACCCGCGTCTTCGTCGAAACCGCGTTCCGTGACGGCCAGATCCGCACCAGCGGAACCGCAATCACCAAGGTGCTGCCGCCCGTTTCACGCTTCTCAGCAGACGGTGGCCACGGCGAGAAGAAGCAACGTGTGATCCAGAAGCTCGGGGCGTTCTTTGAACGGTTCTTTGGCCTAGTTGCAAAGGAGAACGAGTAATGAGGATTCAAGCGGTTCGGATAAAAAACTTCCGAACATTGAAGGACGTACCGATCACCTTTGATGCGGTGACGACTTTTATCGGGCCGAACGGTACTGGGAAGTCCACAGTCCTGCGGGCACTCGACTGGTATTTCAACGGCAAGGTTGGTCAACTCGCTGAAAAGGATTGCTCGTTCGGGGCTATCGACGAGGATATCGAAGTGCAAGTAACCTTCGGTGATCTCACGGACAGAGACCGCGAGGCGCTCGGAAAGTATGCTCCGGATGGCGCAGATACTTTTACCGCCTGGAAGCGGAGATCTCCGGAAGGAGCCGAGGTGTTTTCCGCGAATGCAAAGGGTTTCCCGGACTTCAACCCGATAAAGGCTGCGACGAGTGCGACCGCAAAGAAGGATCTTTACGCAGAGCTTCGACGAAGTCGGTCAGACCTCGGTCTACCCGCCGCGAACTCTGGAACAGCCGTTGATGCAGCTATGACCGCCTGGGAAGCAGAGCATACTGATCAGCTCGTCGAGGCTCCTGAATCGCTGCAGACGAACTTTTTCGGCTTTAACAGCGGTGGCAAGATGAGCGGTCTGTTCGACTACGTGCTTGTGACTGCAGACCTTCGTGCCAACGAAGAGTCACAAGACGGCAAGGCAAGTATCATCGGGCGCATTCTCGAGCGGTCGGTGGACCGGGCAGCAGCGGACGAAGAGATCGCGAAGATCGTCGAGGAGTCACGTTCGAAGCAGCAGCAGGTCTACGACGAGAAGTTCAGGTCGCAGCTCGATGCGCTGACCAGTCAGCTCAATGAAGTTATCGAGTCATACTCGCCGGGCCGTTCCGTCTCGGTTACCCCGGCAGAGGTCGAACTCAAGGCACCCCGCACCACCTTCGAACTCGCGATTCTTGATGGGGACACCGAGACCGCGGTAGAACGCCAGGGCCACGGTTTTCAGCGCACGTTGCTGATCTCAGCGTTGCAGTTACTCGCCCAATCGGGGGCGGCCTCATCAGAGGGTGTCATCTGCCTGGCGGTTGAAGAGCCGGAGCTTTTTCAGCACCCGATTCAGGCGCAGACGTTTGCGAAAGTGCTCCGAGCGCTTGCAGAAGACACCGATAAACGCATCCAGGTGACCTACGCGACCCATAGCCCATATTTTCTCGAGGCTCGACACTTCGACCAGGTTCGACGCCTGACGCGGTCGACCGACGCACCTCCTGTCGTGACAGTCCACTGGGCCACCATCGCAGATGTGAAGGCGAAACTGGCAGGGGTTGTGGAGGGTGCGGTAGTGACTCGCCAACTCGATGGGGTGATCACGAACCAGCTGTCCGTTGCACTCTTCGCGAATCGCACTCTGCTTGTCGAAGGGCCCACGGAGTCGGCGGTCTTCTACGGCGTTGGTGACCGACTTGGAGTCGGCTCTCTTGAGGCTGCGGGTGTGTCTATCGTGCCAGTCGGAGGCAAACAGTCGATTCCGCTAGTGCACGCGATTCTGACTGCCTTGGGTATCCCCGTCTACGCGTTGTTCGACGCCGACGGCGGATTCGAGGCGCGGGCGAAGGCAAACGGTAAGAAGCAAGACAAGATTGATGAGGAACGCGTTTCCCATGTCTCCGCTAATCGTTCGGCGCTCAAGTACTTCGGTCGGGACGAGGAAGACTTTCCCGCCGCCGTGGTAGCTGACAACGTCGCCATCTTCGATGACCATCTCGAGGCTCATCTCGCAGAGAACTGGCCGGAGTGGATTGCCGGGTGTCGTGAGGTTGAAGCTGCCGCCGGCATTAGCCTTGCGAAGAATCAGCTGGCATATCGAACCGCAACCTTGAAAGCGGAGGGAGAGGTGCCTTCAACGCTGGATCAGATTTTGAAAAAGGTAAGCGAGGCATAACCATGCATGAGATCAAGTGCCCGCACTGTGGGCGGACATTCACTATCGATGAGGCGGGTTACGCCGATATTGCCAAGCAGGTTCGTGATAGCGAGTTCGAGAAACAGCTCCATGAACGCTTGGAGCTAGCTGACCAGGACAAGAAGAATGCTCTGGAACTCGCAGAGGCTAAGGCTTCCAGCGAATAGCAGCGGGCATCAGCCGCGAAGGACGCTGAGATCCAGGAGCTCAAAGCGAAACTCGACGCCGGTGACGTGCAGCAGAAACTGGCCGTGACCGAGGCTCTCAGCACTATTGAGAAGGAGCGTGATGCGCTCCTGAGCAACCTCGAGACGGCAAAACAGGAGAAGCGGTCGGCGATCGAGCTGGCCGAAGCGAAGCTCGAGGCCGAGCTTCAGAAGTCCGCTTCAACGAAGGATGCGGAGATTCAGGAGCTCAAGGCAAAAATCAACTCCGTTGGGTTGGCGAAGAAGCTGGAAATCACGGAGGCATTGAGCGTCGTCGAGAAAGAACGCGACAAGCTCAAGAGTGACCTGGAGAAGGCCGAGCTTGAGAAGCAGCTTTCGGAGAAGTCGCTCAAAGACAAGTACGAGACGCAGCTCAAGGATCGTGATGATGCGATCGAGCGGCTCCGCGATATGAAGGCGAAGCTGTCGACGAAGATGATCGGTGAGACGCTAGAGCAGCACTGCGAGATCGAGTTCAACCGCATCCGGGCCACAGCCTTTCCCCGTGCGTACTTCGAAAAGGACAACGACGCCCGAACCGGCAGTAAGGGCGACTACATCTTCCGCGACTCGGACGAGGCGGGCACCGAGATCGTCTCGATCATGTTCGAGATGAAGAACGAGAACGACACCACCGCGACCAAGAAGAAAAATGAGGACTTCCTCAAAGAGCTCGATAAGGACCGCACTGAGAAGGGCTGCGAGTATGCGATTCTCGTTTCCTTGTTGGAACCGGAGAGTGAGCTGTACAACACGGGCATTGTCGACGTTTCGTACCGCTACCCGAAGACGTATGTGATCCGGCCGCAGTTCTTCATCCAGATGATCGCGCTACTGCGGGACGCCGCGACAAACTCACTTCAGTACAAGAACGAGCTTGCGCTCATGAAGGCACAGAACATCGATATCACCAATTTCGAGAAGGAAGTAGATGCCTTCAAGTCGGCCTTCGGTAGGAACTGGGATCTCTCTTCCCGCCGCTTCCAGACGGCGATCGATGAGATCGACAAGTCGATCGACCATCTGCAGAAGACGAAGGATGCCCTGCTTGGTACCGATCGGAACCTCCGCCTCGCGAACGACAAGCTTCAAGATATTTCGATCAAGAAGCTGACGCGGGGCAACCCGACGATGGCCGCAAAGTTCGCTGAACTGGGGCGGACTGTATCTGATGATGAGGAAGAAAACTGATGGAACGTTTTCCGGTTGTTAGCAGCAACGTTGCGGAAGTTGGCTATGACGAGGCTTCAGGAACGCTCGAAGTTGTGTTTAAAGATGGTTCGGTTTACAACTACTTTGATGTTCCTGGCGTTGTGTACGAAGGGCTGCTTGCCACTTCTAGCCGTGGAGAAAGCGTTGGGAAATACCTGAACATAAACGTCAAGAAAGTCGGTTATCGGTACACGAAGCTTTGAGAGGCGCCTTCCGACTCAATGCCGCCTGGATTATCAACCGGTGATGATCGGATAGAGCCTTGGCGGACGACTGCCAGCATCTTGCGGCGGCGCGCAAGCGACGGGCCGCCATGTACGTGCAGGTAACTGTTTGGGTCACTTTTTGCCCTCTCAGGGTCACTTTTTGACCACGGGACAGCACGGGCTCGGTGTAGACTGAACCCACCTAGATCCGCATGATTACGCGGATTTTCGGACTTTTTCACGGGGTAGACCGTGGGCTCGTCTTCTTTCAGTTGTTCTTGGTTCGAGTCCAGGTACCCAGCTTTGCTCACGCAGGGATGCGGGAGTTTTTGCGTTAGGGCGCACGCAAGGCTGCTATCGGCGCTGAAATACGTCGCATGCGAGCCTGCGACGCGACCCACGCATACGCGGCATCGCCGGCGCGTCTAGGGCAAAGGAGATCATCGTCCGAGCTGCCATCGCCGCCGGGTGGCACGCCGCGCAGGAAGTGCCGGCGGCGAACAGCCGCACCGGCACGGCGGCCGCAACCTTGTCGGCTCTGTTCTCGGGTGGGGTGATCATGAACTGCTCCCAACAACTGTTGCCGACGCGCGCAACAGACGCTGATCTGCGCATTGGCGATTTCCGACAGGGGCTGGTCACCGTTTTAGGTCACCGCATTGGGCTCCGCGGATTCATGCCTGATCGCGATACGCGTGGGGAGAAAATACCGTCTGATCAGCATTATGAACTAACATCCACTACTGCCCACAAAGAGCTGCGGGGGTCAGGGGGTCGCAGGTTCAAATCCTGTCAGCCCGACCAAATGTCCCGGAAACTCAAGGGTTTCCGGGACGTTTTTGGTTAAGAGATTTGATTGTGTCATCACTACGTCATCACTTTCAGCGTTTTTCAGCCGCTGAGCCGGCACTGTCGTCCGGGGCGCAGAGGTTGGTTTCGGTTCCTCCCGAACGTCCGGGATCGTCGTGCACACCTGTCGGGTATGAGCATCCACAACGACAACCCAACCTCTTCTCCCACAGACGATTGGGGTCTCGAGCCCCTGATGGACGTCCACCAGCTGGCGACTTACCTGGGCATCCCGATCTCTACCGTCTACGACTGGCGGGTGCACGGCAAAGGCCCCACCGCCTACCGGTTCGGCAAGCACCTCAAGTTCGCCATCTCCGATGTGCGGGCCTGGATCGCCCAGCAGCGGGAACCCACCAGCGAGCCCAGGCGCACCGATCGGCGGTGAGCTGAGATGCCCCGGCAACGGTTGACGATCGGCACCTTCGGCGACATCAGCACCCGCCGGTCGTCGACCGGCCGGTACCTGGCGCGGACCCGCTATCGGGATTGGGACGGTCACGCGCGTCTGGTGCAGGCCAGCGGCGCCACCGCTAAGGCCGCCGAACGGGCGCTGAAGGCCAAGCTGGTCGACCGGGACCTGTTCCAACCCGCCGACACGAGCTTGTCGCCGGACAGCCTGTTCAGTGACCTGGTGACGTATTGGTTGGAGGACATCGACCTGGAGGGCCGGATCTCCCGGACCACCCGGAACCTGTACGAGCGCAATATGCGCACTCTCGTCTCTCCGGCGTTCGATCGCCTCACCCTGCGCGAGATCGGCGTGGCCCGGTGCGACAAGTTCATCAAGCAGCTGGCGAAGCTCTCCTACAACCGCGCCAAGCAGGCCCGGGTCGTGCTGCGGCTGGCGCTGGAATTGGCGGTGCGGCACGAGGTCCTCCCACGCAACCCGATGGACCACGTCTCCCGGCTTTACCGCGAGCCGCACATCCCCGATGCGCTCACCGCCCCCGAGGTCAACGTGATCCGCGCCGCGATCGCCCAGTGGGAAAGCGCCGCCGACCATGTTTCCGGTCCGAAGCCAGACGGCCAGCTCGGCGCGATCGTCGAGGTGATGCTCGGCACTTCGGCGCGGATCGGCGAGGTGCTGGCCATCCGACGCCGGGATGTCGACATTACGAGCCCCATCCCCTCCATCCGCCTGGCCGGCACGATCGTCAGCCGGAACGGCGAGCAGACCTTCCGGCAGGATCACCCCAAGACCACGAAGTCCCGTCGCGTCGTGGCCCTGCCCTCGTTCACCGCCGACGCGGTCCGCCGACGTCTCGCCAAAGTCGGGAGCATGGGCTTGGATGCACTGCTCTTCCAGTCCCGGGACGGCACCCCGCTGACCACCGCGAACGTGCGTCGTCAGTTGCGACAGGTGCTCATGGGAGTTGGGATTGACGGGGTGACCCCGCACATGTTCCGCCGCACGGTTGCGACCGCGGTCAACGACAACGCCAGCATCGAACTCGCCGCCGAGCTGCTCGGCCACACGGACACCAGAGTCACGGTGATGCACTACATCCAACGCAGCGAACTGGTGAACCCGGCCACCGCCGCGCTCCTCGACCGGGCGTTCGCGAAAGACGAGGACTGAACACGGTGCTGCCACGGTGGCAGCACCGTGTGATCGGGGATTTTGCCGCAACCCGTGAGACGAGGTCATCACTGTACGAGTCCGCTGGCTGAGAACGGGAATTGGCTTCCTTTGTACACCGAAGTTTGAGCATGCGCAATAGTCACTGTGTGCTGCTGCGGGCGAGGTGGACGCACCCACGAGGTGTGCGGAATAAGATCTCGCCATGGACAGCAAGGAGACTTGCAAGAGCGAAGCCCAGAAACCGGCCAGGGGCGCTGCGGCACCAAGCGACGCCGCCTGGACCCTGCCCGAAGCCATGGCAGGCAGGGCAAGCCCCGCGAAAGCCGCGGTCGGCGACAAGCCGGTCTTCGCCTACATCGGCAGCCTCCCGCAACCGCAGCGCGGCATCGCCGAAGCCGTCGATGCCCTGGCGGCCAAGACGCTGCCCGACCTCCAGCGCTCCGTGAAATGGGGCATGGCGTACTACGGCGTCGGCGACGGGTGGTGCTTCAGCTGCGGCGGCTTCGCCGGCCACTCAAGCTCATGTTCATCAATGGCGCGGCGCTCGAACCGGTACCGCCGGTGACCCCGGTGGGAATGGGCAAGTCAACCCGGGGCGTGGAGCTCCAGTCCGTAGATGACCTCGACGAACGCCAGATCGCGGCGTGGATGAAACAAGTCACGTCCGTGCCAGGTGTCGGGGGCAAGAAGCGTTGACCCGAAGATTGCGGCCGAATCCAGAAGAGTGCGGATTCGGAAGTGCGGCTCCCGTTGCAGCGAAAGCTGGACGGGGAGTTCCCTCGTTTACGAGAGCGAAGGGGGGGTAGAGCTCGAGTGGGCCCTTAATATCGTGAGGTCTATGACTTCCGTAGTGAGACGAATCAATCAGATCACCCAGCCGCGTGGCGGCTACATCAACCCGCGAGCAATGGAGACGATCCAGCTCGGGGATGGGCACCCTCAACTTCTCGATCACAACGCCGAGAATATACATTCCGCCACGATGGGGATGGCCGTCGACTACCTGTCCCGCCTCGCAAATGGCGCTGAACCAGGAGACGCCTTCCAAATCTCGATTCGGGGCGCCATACGCCTGCACGCCATGGAAGCGATGAGTGCTCTCGATCTGGGGCGGCTGACCCCCGTGGTCGATGTCAACTACCTGCGCGGTGAGCAGGATGCCTGGGAGATGGAACACATCGCCGATACGCTGTCTGCGGCCGGGCGTCATTCCGGATGATGACGCGATTCGCGCAGCGGTGCACCTGGTCGGCTACGACATCGCGTTCAGGGTAGGACCTGATACCTATGTGGGCCAGCACTCGATTCCTGATGCGGTCACCATCGCACACATCCGCAGCATGGTGGAAAGGGCAGTGGCGTTCTTCACCGGCCATGGCCCCATCACCGAAGACGGCTTCATGCCGGTCAACCGGCAGTCGATGACGGAACTGGTGAACTCGGGCGACGGTGACTTCCTCACCGCGGACACGCTGTGGGACTTCAAAGTGTCGGTGAACCCGCCGACGAACAAGAACACGTTGCAGCTGCTCATGTACTTCCTCATGGGTCAGCGCTCGGGCCAGGAGCAGTATGGGTCGCTCACGCACCTCGGGATCTTCAATCCTCGGCTGAACACGGTGTATCGCCTCGCGTACGCCGATGTTCCCGGCAACGTCGTGAGCGCGGTTTCCCACGACGTGATCGGCTACCCGCTCGCGTAGCGTTTCTGTTGCTGCTCGGACGCTCGGATCGAAGAGCTCCGGTCCTCGCCGGATAGCAGGTATCGGTAGACGCCCTTCGTGCTGGTGGCGTCCTCGTCCACTGGAGCGCCACAACTTTTCTGCCGATGCCCGCCAATATCGCCTGATTTGAATGAGGCTGGACAACCGGTCCAGTTAGCTAGGACCGCCAAGGCTCTGCCTACATCAGGGCCAACTTATGCCACCACTTCGGACGCCCACTGGCTCGTTTGGAAGTGACATGCCATGCATGGCACCTAGAACAGGGATGTATGTCGGCGGGAAGACGATCGCCTCCGCGGGAGCGAACCGCGCGCAGCGCTTGGGCGGCCGCGCGGGGCGATACGTAGGGGCGCTTGGAACAATCGATGGTTGGCACAGCAGTGCAATCCCTTCCTAGGTGGGGTTGGGGCCTGCACTGCAGTGGCCAGACTGCGCTGGGCGACGATGCCCGGCGGTCGAGATGAACCTATCAGACCCTACGGCTCGGAGACCAGCTCCAGATCAGGGAGGGTAATGTGCCCGACGCGCGAATCTGTGACGACTCCGCGGAAGAGCTAAGAGCGGCAGAAGCCCATGGACCTTCACGCGCGGCTCAGTCTGACATGATCAGATTCTGAAGAGTAGGGAGCTATCTTGGGCGCAGCGTGGGTTGTTCGATCGGGCCGGCACGGAGAACGAGACGCATGGGCACTGAGCGGCGGGGTTTCCGGCGGTGGTTGGCAGGAAGTACCTGATCTGACTGAATGCAGCACACGTGAGGCCGTCGGCGCAGTTCTTTCTCAGGTGTTTCCTGACTTCAGCGGACCGGCCCTCGCCAACTACACGGGTCAGATGTGGGCGCTGCGATCCCGCATTAGTCCCGGGGATCTCTTGGCTATGCCCTTGAAGACGACGAAGCAGATCGCGCTCGGGAGGGTCACTAGCGGCTACCAATACGTGGCTGACGAAGTCGACCCGGACAAGCGTCACGTCGTGCGGGTGCAGTGGCATGTCACGGATCTGCCTCGCTCGGCTGTTAAACAGGACCTACTGTTCAGCCTCGGCTCCGCGCTTTCCATCTTCGCTCCCTCGAAGAACCATGCAATATCTCGTCTTGAGGAGTTGCTGGCAACCGGCATTGATCCAGGTCAGGCTCCCTTCCAGGTTGCAGTCAAGATTCCGGGCGCAAAATCAACGATCCTCGAAGAGGACGATGTCGATGAACCCGAACTGCACACCGATATTGTCGAGGTCGCGAGAGACCGCATTAGTGCGCGTATTGCCGAGGAGTTCGCAGGACATGAATTGACCGCACTCATCACGGCCATTCTTGAGGCAGAGGGGTTCACTTGCACCATGTCTCCACCCGGCGCGGATGGCGGTATCGACATCGTCGCCGGGCGTGGTGTCCTCGGGATGGATTCTCCGCGTGTAATCGTCCAAGTGAAATCCGGCGGGCAAACGGGAGACTCCGTTGTTCGTGATTTGAGCGGAGTCGTCCATACGCAGGGAGCAGATCAGGGCCTTCTGGTCGCATGGGGCGGTCTATCGAAGCAAGCGCGTGGGACAGTTCAAAGTCAACAGTTCAGGATGCGGGTTTGGGCCGCTGAAGACGTCGTCGACGCGGTCATGCGCGTGTATGAGAATCTTCCGGAAGACATCCGATCCCGACTTCCACTCAAGCGCGTTTGGATGCTCGCGGAATAGGCGCGTCGCGTGAGCCGACTGCGGATCGAGCTCGAGCGTTTTGTTAAGTCAGCGCCGGCATCGCACCAGCTGCCAACGAAGCGGCACCCGGAGGGACTGCTTCATACCCCACATTCGAATTGCCACGCCTCTTGCAGATCGAGGCGGCGCACCTCCTAAGCAATAGCGAAGGAGCGCGCGGTGACGGTGTCGATGCGGGTGATGAGCGCCGGCGATGGCTACAAGTACTTGCTGCGCACCGTCGCCGCCGGCGACGGGCAGCGGTCGCTGTCCACGCCGCTGACCCGCTACTACAGCGCGAAGGGCACGCCGCCGGGTCGATGGATGGGAAACGGTCTCCCGGGCCTCGGCTCGGGTCGCATCGTCGAGGGCGCCGAAGTCACGGAGGCCCAGCTGCAGAGATTGATCGGGTTGGGGCGCGACCCGGTCCACGGCGAACCCCTCGGTCGCGCCTATCCCGCGTATCGAAGCCCAGCAGATACTACGCCGACCGGCAGGGGCCAGGAACAGCCGGGAGCCCGCCGGCGTGCGGTCGCCGGGTACGACTTCACGTTCTCGATTCCGAAGTCGGCGAGCATCCTCTGGGGTGTGACAGACGCGGCGACACAGTCGCGGATTGCGCAGGCGCATCATGCGGCGGTTTCCGAGGTGGTCGCATACATGGAGCGCGAGGTCGCGGCGACGAGGACAGGGGTCACGGCTAATGACGGAGCCGTCGCGCAAGTCGATGTGACGGGCCTGATTGCCACGGCGTTCGACCACTTCGACAGCAGGGCCGGCGACCCGCACCTGCACACGCACGTGGTGATCAGCAACAAGGTGCAAACCGTGCTCGATGGTAAGTGGCGCTCGCTCGACGGCCGGCCGATGCACGCGGCCGTTGTCGCGCTCTCCGAACTGCACGAGTCCTTGTTCGCAGACGCCTTGACTCGATCACTGGGCGTGCGCTGGGAGATGCGAGAGCGCGGAAGGGATCGCCACCCCGCCTTGTCGATCAGTTCCGTCCCGGAGCCACTCGTCGCGGAGTTCTCGACGCGATCGCGACATATCGACATAGCGACCGACGCGCTGATCGACGCATACCTGAGCAGGCACGGCCATCGCCCAGGGCCGGCGACGATCATGAAGCTCCGCGCGCAGGCGACGCTCTCCACGCGGCCCGCGAAGGACGTGCGCTCGCTCGCCGAACTCACCGCGAAGTGGCGTGAACGAGCGGAGCGAGTGCTGGGAGAAGACGCGACGAAGTGGGCGATCGCGTCAGCCGCAAAGTCCCCGGCGCCAACGAGGCGCGTCGAGGACGTGCCGCGGGAGGCGATCGAAGCGCTCGGGTTGAGCGTGATGACCTCGGTGAGCGAGAAGCGTGCGACCTGGCGGCACTGGAATCTCGCCGCCGAGGCAGCACGCCAGATGATGCAACACCGATTCGCATCGGCGCCTGATCGCGAAGCCGTCATCGGCCTCGTCGTGGCTGCCGCCGAAAGGGCCTCGTTGCGGATCACGCCACCCGAGCTTGCGCCGAGCCCTGCCGCGTTCCGGCGAGCCGACGGCACGTCGGTCTTCCGCCCGAAGCACGCCACCCTCTTCACGGCGACGGAGCTGCTCGACGCGGAGTCGCGGCTGCTGGAGCGTGCCGCGGACACGACCGGACCGCGGGTCGCCCAGGCCACGTTACGTGAAGCCTCGCTCACGCAGCTGCCAGGTGGCGCAGTGCTTGCTGACGATCAGCTCGCAGCGCTCACGGCGATCGCGGGCTCTGGGCGGGTGCTTGATGTGTTGGTGGGTCCGGCCGGTGCGGGCAAGACGACCGCGATGAACGCGCTTCGGCAGGCTTGGGGGGCGGCGCATGGTGCGGGCTCGGTGGTGGGGCTCGCGCCTTCGGCCGCCGCCGCCCAAGTGCTGGCGGAGGACCTCGGCGTCTCGACCGAGAACCTGGCGAAGTGGTGGCACGACCATCTCGACCACGCAGCGACGTTCCATGCCGGCCAGCTCGTAATCGTCGACGAGGCCTCCCTGGCGGGCACGCTGTCCTTGGATCGGATCAGCGCGCTTGCCGCGAGCGCCGGCGCCAAGGTGCTGCTGGTCGGTGACTACGCGCAGCTCCACTCGGTGGACGCCGGAGGCGCGTTCTCGTTGCTGGTCCATGGCCGGGCGGATGCCCCCGAGCTCGTCGACGTGCACCGCTTGACACACGAGTGGGAGAAGACGGCCTCCCTCGGACTGCGCCAGGGCGACCCCGACGCGATCGACAGCTACATCGCGCACGCCAGGGTGAGCGGCGGCACCACCGAGTCGATGGCGGATGCCGGATACGCGGCCTGGCGCGCGGACAGCCGGGCCGGCAGGGCGACCGTCCTCATCAGCGACTCGAACGAAGCGGTTGCAGCGCTGAACGCGCGCGCCCGCACAGAACTCATCCTCGAGGGTCGCGTCGATGCGGTTCGCGAAGTCGCCCTCCGCGACGGAAACCGTGCTTCTGTCGGTGACACGGTGATCACTCGCCGGAACGACCGGCAGCTTCGCAGTTCCCGAGCCTGGGTGCGCAACGGCGACCGGTGGACCGTGATCGGGGTACGCCGGAACGGCTCGGTCGACGTTCGCCGGCACGGCCGCCGGCGGGAGAGCGCGGTGCTGCTTCCCGCGGACTATGTGAAGCGCCACCTCGAACTCGGCTATGCCGTCACCTCGCACCGTGCGCAAGGCATCACGACCGACACCGCGCACGTCGTCGTGACCGCGGGCATGACGCGCGAGAATCTCTACGTGGCGATGACGCGAGGTCGCGAGGCGAACACCGCCTACGTCGCCGTTGACAGACCCGATGTTGCCCACGTCGGGCCGCGACCGGGCGACGACCAGGACGCGACGGCACGCAGCATCCTCTGCGGGGTTCTGAAGCACGTCGGCGCCGAACTGTCAGCGCTCGAGACGATCGTGGCGCAACAGGATGCCTGGGGTTCGGTGGCGCAAGTCGCGGCAGAGTACGAGACCATCGCGGCGGCCGCGCAGCACGACAGATGGATGGCATTGGTGCGCGGCAGCGGGCTCCCACCAGGCAAGGCTGACGACGCCATCCAGTCGCAGGCGTTCGGGGCGCTGACTGCGGAGCTCCGGCGCGCCGAAGCCCACCATCTCGACGTCGAGCGCCTGCTCGCTCGCGGAGTTGCAGCACGTGGGTTGGAGGATGCCCGGGACGTGGCGGCCGTCCTCTGCTCCCGGATCGCAACTGCCATCGCGCGTGACGCCGCCGCGGGTCGATCGCGCAGGGCGCCACGACTGATCGTTGGGCTCATCCCGAAAGCGATCGGACCGATGGCCGCGGAGATGCGCCAGGCCCTCGACGAGCGCGCCGACCTGATCGAAGCCCGAGCGAGCGCCGTCCTTCACGGAGCACTGATCGCAGGAGACACGTGGACTCGGGAACTCGGGGCCTTCCCCCGTCAATCGGTAGCCACCGCATGGAGACAGCACGCTTGCACGGTTGCGGCATACCGGGACCGCCACGCAGTTGTCGGCGCGAGCGCGCTCGGCCCCGCCCCGCACACGGTGGCCCAGCGACGCGATGCCGCTCGCGCTCGTGCCGCACTTGAGGCTGCGAAGCGGCTCGCGGAGGGAACGGACGCCTTTGCGACACAGCGCCCGGGTCTCACCGCGGGTCCTCCGCCAGCTCGCATCCCGATCTAGTGTCTAGTCTGGCAACAGATGTAAGCGCCGATGGACAAGCCATGAAAACGATGAGGATGCCGGGCGTGGGGCAAGAAGGCGTTGACCACATCAGGGTGGGGTTCACCGACAAGCGAGGGCTTACCGCCAGGCTGGAAGTTTCGAAGTCAAGACAGCCAGCAGGTCCTTTCTAACCCGGTCGACGAGCGGACCGCCCGACTGTCGGCACCAGTTCCAAAATTCCGCACATCACGAGCAGGGCTGGCTACCGACGCGTCGACGAATATTCCCCTCTTAGTTCGGGGGGATTCTCAGCGCGTCTATGCGCATTTGGGCAGGATTGCTGCCAACTAGACGAGGTAGAACCGGGTCCCTGTCGTGAGGTGGGAGATCGATGGGCCTCTCGACAGGCCTTCCGAATTCCGGGCGGCCCAAATTTTGCACTAGTGCCGCGTACCCAAGTTCCTTGCGTGGTGCCAGGGCGGACTGCGCATCGGGGACCATGACGCGCAGTACTTCGATCGTTCGTGGAAAATTCACGAGCCAAGGAACCGGTTCATGACCCGTACCCTCCGGCACAGAACCACGCCGATTGAGCCAACGCCTCGAGCACCACGCCTCGACGACTGTTTTCATCAACCGCAAAGGCGTCACCCGCGGCCTCAAGAAGATGAGCGCGAACCGACTCGTCATCATCTGCAGCTTTGTAGTTTCGAATGAGGTACCGACGGGCAATCGAGATGTCGCCCGCGGACACGACGGCGTACATAGCGGCCAGACCGAGTGAGTCAAACTCATTCACCATCCGGTCTTGTAGTTCAGTTTCGTGCAGCGCCAGTGGGTCAATCGAGAACGCGATTTCGATCGGGTCATGACTCGCGACGATTCCGCGAAGCCACCTTCCGAGGGCGGGCATATCGTACGGATGGAGCATCTGGTCGGCGGCTGTCGTGCCCCATTTTGCCTGGAGTTTGTGATTGCACTGCTCGCATGCGGGAACCAGATTCCATGGGTCGATTGAGAGCGTGCCCGCATGGTTCTGGGGTACGAAGTGATCGAGAGTCTTCGCCTGGCCGTATTGGCAATAGCAACAGAGACCCTCAGGCGCTGCGCCGATAAGCTTCTCGTACAATTTTCGTGCGGGATGCCCAAGCCGCGCGAAGTGATTTGTGTACATCCACTTGATTTCGGCAGCCGAGACACCGGGAACGCTGTAGTCAGACTCTTCGATCAAATGCATCTCGTGGCTAGCTATGCTGCCCCTGAAAGCGAGATTGTTCGACTCCAGGGAGGGCCGGGCTGCAAGTAGACGTTTGGCCAAAGTCCCATCGCTGGTCCCACGTGCGCATGCCTGGGCGGTCTCCTTAATCGAGATCGCCGGGGGGCTAACCGACCACATCTAGCGAAGCGTTCAAATTTCGGACCATAGCGCGCAGGATTGCCTTACCCTCCGCGCCAAGTTGCCCGCCGAATTGGGCAAGAGCAGTGTCGTAGTCCGGGGAGCGAAGTGCAGCGTCTGCTAGGAGACGATGAAAGCCAGTCGATGTGACCTCGAGCCCGAACACTTCGTCAATTAACGTTCCAACGTTCTCGCCGAACGTCTCAAGCTTGGGACGCGCCACCCAAGTGTCATCACCATTGCGTCCAATCTTCCAGACGCACGACTTGGGCACCTCTTGCAAGACGACGGGCGAGTGTGTCGCGACAATGGCAACACCATTTCGGTTCACGAGCAGATCGCTAAGGGCTCGAACGAAGGCCGACAGCAGGGGCGGATGCAGGTGGGCCTCAGGCTCGTCCAACAAAACGAGGCTCTTCTCCTCAACCGTCTCCACCAACTTTGTGATGGTGAGGAGAACGATCTTGTGGCCTGAGCTCAGACGCCGGAAAATTGGGCCTATGTGTTCTAAAACCTCGCTAGCATCCGCAGCATTTTCGGCCACATCTGCGATTCCGGCCGCAGCAAATATTGGATCAGCTTCCAGCAGGCGAAGACCGCGAAGCCATCGCGAAAGTCGGGCACCTTCGAAGCACAATCTTACGGAATCAGTCATCTCACGAGCGAGCGCCTGAGGACCTTTGATCCCTTCCGGGTCATCCTTTTTCGCCCGTTTCTTTTTCAAACCGACGTAATGATAGGTCAGGCCTTTCGCCCGCTGCGGCACCGAGATGGGTTCGAATGCGTCAAACGCACTGAACGAAACCGACACCAGGTTCGAGATTGCTGATCCGCTCTCTGCCGCCGCCTCTCGCTGAGCTTTCGCGTCGTCAGAGCCTGCGCTTTGGACCAAGTAGACGGCGAGGTTGTTTAGGAACGTACTCTTGCCAACACCATTCCTCCCGATCAAGACGTGGAGGTTTGTCGGCGGTAGCGAGCCCGGCTCCACGCGGAAATCGACCGAAGGAAGCGGATCTGTTTTCGTGTATTTCAATGTGTATCGCAAGTTGTAGGCCGTCAAGCGCGCTCCACCGTGAGCGAGCCTGTGAAATTGTTCTCGCACCGTCAGAAGAGGTACTGATCGAAGTAAGGAGACACGAGTGACGTCCTCCTTTTCCGCTCTAGCGAGCAGACCTTCGTCAAAAGCGATGTCTTGCAGCCCCTTCAGGATCTCGTCCCGAATGCCGTCTCCAATTTCTGTAAGCGCTTCGTAGAACGAGGAATCCTGCGCGAGGGAGAAGAAATCTGGCCCCAACTGCTGCTTGAACTTTGTTGGCGGGCGCGGGAGCCTCTCATCGTCAGCAATGTCGGGGCCGTTCCGAGCGGGCTTCAGTCCAAAGCGCCCAATCTTAGTGCCGCCAAGTCTGTGGGACTGCCCGGATGAATCGACGAACTCGACGTCGTACATAGTCGAGTACTTGAACCAGTCGTCCCACCCTGTGTGAGTTAGATACACAACCGATCGGTCTTCTCTGCTATCCGCCCAACTCACGACTCGAAACTTCATGGCTTCTTGCCCGGCGGCAGGACCGTTTCGGCAGCGTGCTCGTCGACCAATTTCATGCCTTCCCAAGAGCGGAGGCGCTTGTGCGCCTCGATCCGCGACCAACTATGCAAGTCGTTCACATCCAATACGGACCTTGAGCGGCATATTACGTCGATGCTAGCGCTCTATCCAATTGGGATTTTACCGAGTCCGGAGCCGATCAAGCCGCGAGGTGGCGCGTGGATCCGTGCCGGCTCCAATGGTCTCGATAGAACATCGGTCTGGCACAACGCGAAATGATATTGGGAACGCGACCTGGACTTTAGTGGGCCGGCGCCCAGCCTCACTCGTGTGCTTCCGTCGATACCGGCGTACCCCACGCTTCGGCCACGCGAGCGAAGACGGGATCATGGTCGAAAAATCTCGGGTACTTCGAACGCCGCGCGCGATGGAAGCTCGAAGGGGTGCGATTTCAGCTAATCGCCGAAAGCGCGGCCGTCGATGACCGAGATGACCCCAATGGCAGCTTCTTCCGTGACGAGGCACCCTCCAGGCCAGGGCGTCCACGGGGAGTCACCTGGCGAGGCGACACAGGGAGCAAAGTCGCCGTAGCTGCGTAATTGCGTAGTCGCCGCGACCAGGGCGCGACTTGTAACGCGTCTCGCGTCAGTGCCGGTCAATTATCACCAGGCGTGCAAGGCCCGGTTGCAACGTCTCTTTCACGGCATGAATTCCGATGAACATCGGCATCCGAATTGAAATGGGCACAAACGTTGTCGAAATTGCCACCTGACCTCGCATTGAAACAGCCGAGCAAGCTTTTCCCTGGGCGGCGACTCGATCGTCCATTTTGAATGCGAAGTGAGATTGCGCGGCCCCGAGCGCAGTAGCCTTACCGAATGAGCGCGCCGAGGGATGAAATCGAGATCGATGACGTCGAGGAATGGTTCGACCAAGAGGACGACGTGCCCATAGAGGCTGCCGTAGCACTGATGGACCCCGCAGAAAAATATGCGAAAAGCCAGCTTCGCGTCGTTCGCGAGACCAAGGACTATCAGCTTGACTATTTGCAGCACGCGCTGCAACCGGGCAGGGAACTCATAGACATTTCCCCGGCTTACCAGCGTCGGCTGCGGTGGGCCAATAGAAAAAAGTCGCTTCTGATCGAGTCGTTGCTTCTCAACATCCCGGTGCCTCCTATCTTCCTATTCGAGCGTGACTACAACGAATACGAGATAATTGACGGCCGCCAGCGACTCGATGCGATCAGCTCGTTTCTTTCAAACGACTATCCACTAACCGGCCTGGAATACTGGCCAGAACTTAACCGGAATCGGTTTCTCGATTTGCCGGCGATACTCCAAAAAGGTCTCCTTCGTCGGAGCCTGCCGGCGGTTGTGCTTCTCGCGGAATCACAAAGTCCTGAATCGGACGGTCTGGACGTGAGGCGCGTGCTGTTCGACCGCCTAAATACCGGAGGGATACGCCTCAATCCGCAGGAGCTCAGAAACGCCCTTTACCCCGGGGATTTCAACGCGATGCTGATCAGGCTTGCTCGGTCGCGCCCGTTTACCGAGATTTGGGGCATTCCACCTTACGTAGCGGGTGAAGAACGCGAACCTTCCGATGCGCTTCTTCGTAATGCGATATTCGCGTCCCTAGCTGACGCAGAGCTGGTCCTGCGATTCTTCGCGCTTAGAGATGCCGTAGAAAACACTAAGAGCGGTTCACTGAGAACGATTCTGGACCGTTTCATGAAATCGCAATCGTCTGTGCGTGAATCGTCTGTGGGGGATATGGAAGCACAATTCACTCAGGTTATTACCCGGCTCCAGTCGGTATTTGGGGATGTGACGTTCCGTCTTAAGGATGGTGGGCGACTCAGTCGGCCCTTATATGACGCGCTCATGATTGCTCTAAGCCAGGATCCTACGATTGACATCGAGTCAAACGCAGTTAGTGTCCGAGGAGCCTTGGAACGAGCGCTTGCAAACGAGGCTGACTACGAAGTCTTGGTGGGCAGAGCCAACACGATTGCAGCCGTTTACGAACGTGTGGCGCTGGCAAGGACGATTCTTACTGCCGAGGCTCGATAGTCGGATCATGGCCTTCGACGATTCAATGCTTGCTCAATTCCATCTCGACATCGACCGCGCGGGTCACTTGCTTCGCCTCATTAAGGAATTCCGGAGTTTTGCCGGACGCGCGGTTCCTGCGGAAGTGCAAGATGGGTCCGTAGATTGGAAGGAATCAACAGACTTAATCACCACAGCAAACCACGTTCGAACCGACTTGCCCATTCTTGCGGGCTCGATCTTGCTCTACGTTTGCGGCCGCTTTGAGTACTTCGTGCGTGAACTATTGACGGCAATGGCGGATGACTTGGCGGCCAATGCGACCGTGTACTCAGACCTCCCTGAGTCGGTGCGAAGCGAGTTGATGGCAGGAACCCTTGAGATCGCCAAGAACCCGCATCGATTCGGCTACACTCCGAGCGCAGTCGAACAAATGCTTATCTCTCTCGCTAGGAGCCTAGATGTGCCTGTTATTGGCGCTCCAGTGTCCATTTCCTCGCGGGTGCTTTCACTGACAGATGCGAACATGAACTCTCGAACGCTCGGAGAGGTTTTCAAGCGGGTTAACGTTTCCGGTGTCTGGTCCGATATCGGGAAGCAGGCACCGCTGAAAACGTATTTGGTAAAAGTGACGGATGGGGACTGTACGGCCGACGCGATGAACCGGCTGGACAAAATGATGAAGATTCGAAACGGCATAGCGCATCCAACGGGGACGACGTCTTTTCCGGACCCCGATCAGGTGATCGACTTCTCTGATTTCCTACGGGTTCTTTCGAGCACACTCGTGGACGTGTCCCGGGTACCTCGGAGCCCGTGAATCAATCCGAGCGCAGCCGGGTCTCCAAACGTGTGGTTCGCTGCTCCAGCGGTCGTGAAACCTCAAGTCCGGGAGTGGATTGCCATTGATCATCGTGTGGTAAATGTGCCGAACATGGTGCGGTGTCTGGGCGCATAGCTCGTTCCAAGGTGTGAGGCCAGTTGGCCCGCTCCGCGCAACACGAACTGCAGAGTACGCTCCCGCCATGGATGTCCTCTCCTCGATCGACGCGCCACATTGCCCCAGCTGCCTGAGCACCTGCACGCCATCTGGAACGACATCGCATCCCTACTGGATGTGCCCCGACTGCAAGACCGTTGTTCTCTTTCGGAGCTAACCCCGTAGTTTCCAGGAAGAGCAAGTTCTTCACCTCGGATCGTCAAGGGCTAGAACAATACCGCTGCCACCCGCCGTGCTCCATCGATGCACCGGGGAGTCGGAGGCAGGAGAGGTTCCGGGTGCCGTGCTCGGGGTGCTCCGCGGGACGGTGGCGCTTCGACCTCCCCATGTTTGGTGAACGTGCTAATTGAACAGCGCCGCCTCCGCTGCAATGTGAGCCGCGAATCCAACGACGAAGCGCCTAAAGCTAGTAACTTCGCTCATCTGGCCATACTCACCGTTGAGGCCACCTCGTTGGGTAGAGACCACGAGCGCCGCCTCCGTGTAGAGCTTCTCCAGCACGAGACGTCGGCAGAGCCACTCGTAGCGCTCCAAGTACGAAGTATGTTGAAGCTCCGAGAACACCTCAAAGTGTGGCTCGGCAACGCGCACCGGTTTCGTTGACTCCGGCGCGTTCTCGACGTGCATTAGCCACCCTACGAACGGTGCCGGTTGATCGCCGAGCGCTCCCTCCCTGAAGGCAGTCCACAGATCGACCGCGGAGCCGATCGCCTCCTCGGTTCGGTTGTTGAAGTTGTTCCCAAATGACCCCACTTGGCTCTTGAGTTCGACCGCAGCGATTAGCACTCCTTCGCGCATCACGAGGAGATCCCAATCTTTCGTCGGGCGAAAGTATCCAGGCAAAGTGTTCAGGCCGCGAGTCATATAGAGTTTGGCGTCGGCGAGCCCGTTTGCCGCCACCAAGTCAGCGATAAGCGTGACAAAGCCGTCCATATTCTTACCGCCGGTCACGCCAGCGCGCCCACCCTGATCAACGACACCGTTCAGCCGCTGACGCTCCATTGCCGCGGCACGGCCATCCCAGAACACCTGCACGGCGTGTGAAGTCCGTTCTTCAAAATCCTGAAGATCAATGCCCATTATTTCTCCCCCAGGAACGCCAAGGCGCCCATTTCCAGTTGGTAGATCCGCTCTAGGAGCTCGGTGGTCAGCTTTTCGCCCGCTTCGCCTGCTCGAATCATCTCGGCCTGGTCAACAGAAGTGATGTTCTCCCAATACGGCACTCGGATCCGCTTGAGGTTCTGGGCCTGGAACCGAAGGTATCCGCCGCCGATCTTGACGCTATACGCAGCGACAAACATGTGGGCGATGCCAGTGCGAAGGAGCGCCTGTAGTGCGCGTAAGTTCCACTGCTTCGAAGTGATGAAGTACAAGTTGTGATGCGGGTAGAGGGTGCCAGGATCAAATGCAATCGCGTCTCCGTTGCCCTTGATGTCAGGGATGAGAAGTTTCGGCTGGTATGTGAGCGACGGCGTGATTCGATCGATTGTCTTGTGCCACTTGCGTGCGGTGTCGAGCTTCGCGGTATGCCGACCTTCCAGCTGCGCACGGAACGGTTCAAGATGCGCGGCAAGCTTCGGGTATTCCGCGAGATCGACGAGGCCGCCTTCATCCCGCCATGGATTCAGAACACCCTTGCCGGACCACACCAACTGGCCTCCGGGCAAGTCCTTATTGGTTGCAAGAGGGAGCTTTCGATCGTCCTCGACGTCTAGCTTGTCGAGAGGCGCGATGAAGGCTTTGTCAGCCCCTGTCGCTACGCCGATTCCGACGCGGCACCCGGCCTCAACCACCGTCGGGAATCTCGACTCAAGGTCATGGATGATCACCAAGCTGGCGCTCATTGAGAGCAACCACGGGTTCGCACCGCGCACACCGTTTAACACCATTACGTCGGGTCGATCTAGGCGTCCCGACGTAAGGCTTGAGGACAGCCCGTTCAGGTATCCGGCGTCGACGGACGTAGCGTGGGCAATTTCCACCAACCCGAGCGTCGCCCGCTCTATCACCGTGATCGACGGGTATGCGCCAACCTGCACTTCAAAGGCGTCCAAGCCGTACATGTCGACATAAAAGGCGAGGTGGAACTCGGACGCGATCTTGGAGCGGATCCCACGCCCATAGTCGTTCTTAATCCACGCGTCCGCGCAGATGTAACTGAGCTTGCCGCGCTCATTGAGCAGATCGAGGGACCGCTCCATGAAGGCAATATAGAGATCCGCTCGGCCGACCATAGTCGGATACAGGCTCCGGTAGATCCGGAGAAGGGGGTCAGGGATGAGCTCCTGACGTACATATGGCGGGTTGCCGACCACGAAGTCGTACTTCTGGTCGAAACCGGCGAGGAGGAAATCTTCACGCCTCAACCACGAGTCAACGAGCTTGCTGGCGTCGTATGCTGCCAATCCCTGCCCGACCAGGTGAGCATGAAGGACCTCCCGGAACCGATGGAAGGTGTTGCTGTCGAGCTCGACAGCCCGCACTGCGTTGACCAGGTCGGCAGCATCCTCGCCGCCGGCCCTCCTCCAGGCATTGAGCAGGCGGTCGACGGCTGACAGCACGAAGCGGCCGCCCCCGAACGACGGCTCCAAGATCGAAAGCGTGTGCAACGGTCGATCTGCCGTGTAGCCGAGAAGGTCAAGCATGAAGTCGACGACTGAGTGCCGTGTGAAGATCGCGCCACGGGACTTCTCTTCATGGCCGTAGGAGGCCTCGGCAACGGGGAGAAGTGCCGACTGCGTAGCCGGGTCAATGGGTGCAAGGGTCATGAGATCTCAAGGGTATCCGGGACCGCCGACACCTCTTGACTGCTCCTCGCACATGGTCGGTAAAAAGCGCGAATTCGAGGGTGCCCTCGGGATGGTCGGGACTACTGGCTGCATAACGCTGGGACGTCCCAATAGTGAATTCAGCGCTTTGGTCCCGAGTCACGTTCGGTGACTCTACACAGGGCTGAACTGCAACATGAGCCAGACGTCTCGCGACGACAAGGGCGCGGACGTGCAGGGAAGAGCAATTCGAATCGATAACTCCGGTTCCTCGTTCCGGACCGTCGAGTCGGCGGTCGAGAGCCCATCATCTACCCATCAAAACCTTTTTGGGCGACCGGAATTGACCGGGTTCAATTGGAGGAAGTGAACCGCCCGGTTCCCTCTAAACACAAGGGAATCCGCGAGTTTTCGGAGATATTCGGTGAAAACCGAGTTAAGGCTGTAGCCTTCAGTGGTCGCTGGTTCAAATGAAGCAAGTGCATGGCTCGGGTACAGGCCAATTGGGCGTTGGACGTCTCTATCCTGTTCCGCTTCGAAAAACCCCATGTAGAGCGGTGAGACACGAAACGTGATGAGACGACTTTCCGAGACGCTCAGGGCGGGGGCACCGAGCTCAGCGACTAGGTCCGGCTCAGCGCTTCCTCATCGACCGCAACATTCTTCTGCACGGCGAACTGGGTCCGGTGCAATTCCTCGTACCGCCCACCCGCAGCCAGCAGTTCCTCGTGCGTACCGCGCTCCACGATCGAGCCGTCCTCAACCACGAGGATCAGGTCGGCGCTGCGGATGGTGGAGAGGCGGTGTGCGATCACCATCGCCGTCCGTCCCTTGAGCGCCTCGCTGAGCGCCGCCTGCACGGCGGCCTCAGACGTCGAGTCCAGGGCCGCCGTCGCCTCGTCGAGGATGACGACGCGCGGCTGGGCGAGCAGGAGCCTCGCGATGGTCATCCGCTGGCGCTCACCCCCGGACAGCCGGTAGCCACGCTCTCCCACCATGGTGTCCAGCTGGTCCGGCAGGGACCGGATGAGCGGCTCAAGCCGCGCACGGCGGACGGCGTCCCACACCTCGTCGTCGGACGCCTCCGGCCTCGCGAGGCGCAGATTGGAGAGGATGGTCTCGTGGAACAGGTGGCCGTCCTGCGTCACCATACCCAGGGTGTGCCGCATGGAGGCGAAAGTGACATCGCGGACATCCGTCCCCGCGAGGCGCACGGCGCCGCTGTCGACGTCATACAGGCGCGAGAGGAGCTGCGCAATTGTGGACTTGCCGGCACCGGACGTACCAACGAGGGCAACGGTCTGCCCCGGCTCGATCCTGAAGGACACGCCGTGCAGCACCTCCTCGCCGCCGCGGGTGTCTAGCGTGGAAACCTCCTCGAGAGAGGCGAGGGACACTTTGTCCGCGGACGGGTAGGCGAAGCGGACGTTGTCGAACTCGACGGCCACCTGGCCTTCGGGGACGGCGACGGCGTCGGGCTTCTCCTTGATGAGCGGGTCGAGGTCCAGCACCTCGAAGACGCGCTCGAAGCTGACCACCGCGCTCATGATCTCCACCCGTGCGTTTGCGAGGCTGGTGAGCGGCGCGTAGAGGCGGGTGAGGAGGAGCGCCAGGGTGACCACGTCACCGGTATTCAGCTGGCCGGCGAGTGCGAGGGAGCCGCCGAGCCCGTACACGAGCGCGAGGGCGAGAGCGGAGACGAGCATCAGTGCGGTGAAGAAGACGAACTGCAGCATCGCGGTCCGAACCCCGATGTCGCGGACGCGGGCGGCGCGGACGCGGAACTCCTCGGCCTCCTCGTCGGGCCGGCCGAACAGCTTGACGAGAGTGGCGCCGGGCGCCGAGAAGCGCTCGGTCATCTGCGTGCTCATGGCGGAATTGTGATCGGCGGCCTCGCGGCGCAGCGCGGCGAGGCGGCTGCCCATGCGACGCGCGGGTACCAGGAAGATGGGGAGCATGATCACGGCGAGAACCGTCACGAGCCAGGACGTGCTGAGCATGACGATCAGGGTGAGGATCAGCGCCACGAGGTTCGTGACCACGCCGGACAGCGTGCCGCTAAAGGCCTGCTGAGCGCCGATCACATCGTTGTTGAGGCGGCTCACGAGGGCGCCCGTCCGCGTGCGGGTGAAGAACGCGATCGGCATCTTCTGCACGTGGTTGAAGACGGCGGTGCGGAGGTCCAGGATCACGCCTTCGCCGATCCGCGCCGAGTACCAGCGCGTCACGAGTGACACGGCGGCGTCGGCCACGGCCACGAGGGCGATGACGACGGCGAGCCAAACGATCGTGGTGACCTCGCCCCGGGCGACGATGACGTCGACCACCTGGCCGGCGAGTACCGGCGTCGCGACCGCGAGGAAAGCTCCCACGGTGGAGAGGGTGATGAAGATCAGCAGCTTGGACCGGTAGGGCACCGCGAACGTCATGATCCGCCGAACGGACTCACGGGAGAAGCCGTGCTTGCCGTCCCTGGCGGTAGAAATCTTGTACAGCGAGCTCCAGGCCGCGCCTTCCATGCTCATTGAGGTTCCTTCCGTGGGCAAGAGGCCAAGCTTAGATGGCGACTTGCCCGAGCTCGGCGTTCTCCCCAGCGGCGGCGAGCCGAGGGTGTTTGAGGAAACGGCTCGGCCGGCAACGAACGTGTGGGCGGTATTTGCGACGCGGCTGCCGAGGTGACGCGCGGTGCGCCGGTCAGCGTCAAGGACCGCGTCGGGTCCGCGGTCATTCCGTGACTGTGCGCCGGCTCCGAGGTAGAAGCCAAGACGGTTGTCGTCGTGGTCGGTGGACGGGGTGGTGTTCCAGCCGGGGAGCAGCCCGAGACTGACCCAATGCATGCCGTGCTGTGCGGCGAGGAGGGGGAGGTGCTGCACCAAAAGCGGTTCAAATGGTCATCATTTAGTCATCAGAATCAATTTCAGCCGACCCAAATCGACCGAGTACAATAGGAGTCAGTGAACCGCCTGGTTCCCTGTAAACACAAGGGAATCCGCGAGTTTTCCGAGATATCCGGTGAAAACCGAGTTAAGGCTACAGCCTTCAGGGGGTCGCAGGTTCAAATCCTGTCAGCCCGACAGACCAAAGGGCCGTTCGCGAAACTCTTCACGAAACGGTCCGGTCGAAACAAAAAGAAATCGCTCCTGAGGATCCTCAGGAGCGATTTCTGATTTCTGCGGCTTCCGCGTCCGCTTCCGGTCGCGATTCTTGAGTTGTGGCTGTGATCTCGGCCGTTCAACGCGTTTTCACGCGCGCCGGATTGTCTCGAATGCTGGGGTTTGCCTTCTCGGGCCGTATCTGTGGACGCCGGAGCGACTATCTGATCAGGGGTGGCCCGCCGGTCCCGTCGGATGGGGCGGGCGGTTTCGTTTTGTCGGGCCGCGTGACGCCGGGCGGGTAGGTATCCGTGTAAGGATTGTGCCATTCGCGATCTCGACGGCGCACCAGGGCGACGGTGGGTTCGCCGCAGGACTCCTTCTTCGCGTCGGCTTTGATCTTGTCGCTGATGAACGCGGCGATCGTGCGGAGGTTGAAGTTTGTCAGCAGCATCGTCACGACGATCTGGGCGGCTTCAAGTCCTCGCACTCGACGCCGACCGGCGGTTTCGATGTCCTGGGTGCCGCCTCACTCGACGGAGCTATTGACCACCGCGACGTGTTTTACAGCGAACGTCAGCAGCACGCCGCTCAGAAGATGTGCTGCTGCGTGTCGCGCGCCGTTACCTCGCCCACCGGTTTGGATGCGGATGCGTCGTGCCGCGGGCCCGCGATAGTCACGATCGGCGTTTCCTAGTCGCACCCGAATGAGAAAGCGGATGCCCCGGCGACTTGCGCCGGGGCATCCGCTTATTGTGGCTGACTATCTGAGCGAAGCCCCGCGCTGGGCGGGGATCTGCCCGGTGATGGGGCCGGCCTTGGCACGTTGGATCTCCGCGTATACGTGCGAGCGCAGTTCCATGAAACGGGGGAGGGCGCGGGTGTTCAGCTGGTCGCGCTCGGCGGGCAGGTCGATTTTGAGGTCTTCCTGCACCACCGTCGGTGAGCTCGAGAGCACGATGACGCGCTCGCCGAGATACACCGACTCGTCGATGTCGTGGGTGACGAACAGAATCGTCACGCCGAGCTCTTTCCAGATCGTGCGGATGAGGTCCTCCAGGTCGGCGCGGGTCTGCGCGTCGACGGCCGCGAACGGCTCATCCATCAGCAGCACCTGCGGGCGGTAGGCGACAGCCCGGGCGATGGCGACGCGCTGCTGCATGCCGCCGGACAGCTGCCAGGGATAGCTCTTCGGCACGTGGTCGAGTCCGACCGACTTGAGCGCGGCGTCGACGAGCGCGGCCCGTTCGGCCTTGGGAACCTTCTGGTTTTTCAGCGGCAGTTCCACGTTGGCGCGCACGGTCATCCAGGGGAACAGGCTGCGCCCATATTCCTGGAAGACGACCGCCATCGACTTGGGCGGGCCGGTGACCCTGCTGCCCGCCAGTTCGACGGTGCCGCTGGTCTGTTCCATCAAGCCCGAGATGCACTTGAGCAGGGTCGTCTTGCCCGAACCCGACGGCCCGACCAGGCAGACCAGCTCGCCCGCGGCCAGATCGAAGGTGAGGTCGCGCACGGCCTCGACCTCGCCGCCAGGCACCTTGTAGATCTTCTGCAGGCCGCGCACCGAGAGCATCGGCACAGTCTTGACGGGCTGGTTCATGGTGGTGTCGCTAACTGTCATGAGTGATCTCCTTCAGACCGTGGTACCAGTGCAGTACCCGTCGTTCGACGAATTGGAAGATGAGGGCCAGGCCCAAACCGATCAGGCCGAGCACGACGATGCCGCTCCACATTTCGGGGATGGAGAAGTTGCGCTGGAATTGCACGATCGTGAATCCGAGTCCCGAGGAGGAGGCGAACATCTCGCTGATCACCATGAGAATCAGCCCGATCGACAGCGACTGCCGCACTCCGGCCATGATCTGCGGGGTGACCGCGGGAAGCACAAAATAACGGATGCGCGCAAAGCCTCGAATTCCATAGCTGCGGCAGCTGTCGTTCAGCACCGAGTCGACCGCGCGCACGCCTTCGACGGTGTTCAGCAGCACCGGCCAGATCGCGCCGGAGATGATGACGGCGACCTTCATACTGTCGTTCACACCGATAAGCAGCATGAGCAGAGGCACGAGCACGGGCGGCGGGATGGCCCGAAAGAACTCGAGCAGTGGTTCGAGCAGGTTGCGCAACCAGCGGATGGAGCCGATGAGCAGCCCCAGCACGATGCCGAGTCCGATCGCGCAGAACAGGCCGACCGCGAGGCGGCCGATGCTCGGCAGCACGTCGTCGAAGAACCGGTCACCGATCCACGTCGTCCACAGGGTCTGGGCGAGTTCGACGGGTTTCGGCACGAAGAAGTTCGTGGAGCCGAACGAGAGGGCCCACCAGAGAATGATGAGCAGAATGGGCAGGCCGAAGAAATAGGCCACGCGCTTGAGGGGACTCACAGGACGACCTCTCCTCTCACGGAGGGATGCCAGGACAGCACCCATTTTTCAATGATGCGAGCGGCGAGGTTGATGAGCACGCCGATCATGCCGGTGGCCAGCACGAGGGCATACATCGAGGAGATGGCACCGCCGGCCTGGGTGAGGGCGATTTGCTTGCCGAGCCCTGGGGTGCCGATGATGAGCTCGGCAGTGATCGCCAGGATCAAGGCGACGGCGGCCGCGAGGCGCAGCCCGGTCATCAGGTAGGGCAGGGCGGTGGGCCAGATCACATAGCGCACCCGCGCGAGCCGTCCGAGACCGTAGCTCTTCGCCGTGTCGTTGGCGACGGCATCCACGTCGGCAATGCCGTAGAGCAGTTGCAGCAGTACCTGCCAGAACGAGGCGTACACCACGAGCAGCAGGGTGGACTCAATGCTGGTGCCGAAGATCAGAACGGCGAGCGGGATGAGTGCGACCGAGGGGATCGGGCGCAGAAACTCGATGGTGGTGTGGCTGGCCCGGCGTAGAAACCGGCTCGAGCCGATGATGAGGCCCACGACGATCGCCGCGACGGTGGCGATGGCGAGGCCCAAGGCCCAGCTCGTCATGGTGTCGGCGACGTCCCTCCAGAACGCCGCCTCAGTGAGGTACTGTCCGAGTCGCACGAGCACCTCGCTCGCCGGGGGCAGATAGCGGTCGCTGACAAACCCCAGCCGCGGAGTGGCTTCCCAAATCAGGAAGAACAGGATTATTCCGCTGATGCCCAAGCCCAAAGCTTTCGCTTGAGGCCCGGCAGCAGGACGTTGTT
This sequence comes from Cryobacterium sp. Sr8, assembly GCF_004403225.1. NCBI lineage: Bacteria > Bacillati > Actinomycetota > Actinomycetes > Micrococcales > Microbacteriaceae > Cryobacterium > Cryobacterium sp. Sr8. The sequence goes on from NZ_SOHO01000058.1 coordinate 75,629, forward strand.
TTCTCATTCTGGCAAGCCACTTCCTTGTGGTCGGTGCGGGTAGGGGTGCTGGGTTACGGCAGGAACGTGCTCATGTCGGGCGCTTTCTCGATCACGCCGTACTTGAGGGCAGCTTCGCCGAGCGCCGTGACGGCCGGCACGTTGAACTCGGTCGGGTAGGTCGGAAGCACGATCTTCGCGAGCACCTCGGCCGGGGTCTTGGTGTAGGTCGCGATGATGGCGCGCACGGCGTCCGGGTTGGCCTGAGCGTACTGGAGCGACTTCGTCATCGCGGCCTGAAACTTGGTCACGAGCTCAGGGTCGTTGGCGACGGTTGCGGCAGAGGAGAAATATGCTGCAATATCGAGCTTGTCAGCAAATTCAGCGAAGTCGTAGGACAGAACTCGGTTGCCGTTGTCCACGGCTGCGGTCACGAACGGCTCAACAACGAAGGCCGCGTCGACCTGACCGTTTTCCACGGCCGCGCTGGCATCCGGGAACGGAATTTCCACGAATGAGATGGTCGACGAGTCGCCACCGGCGCTGTCGATCGTGCTGCGGGCAACGGTATCGAGGAGATTGTTCAGGCTGTTGGTCGATACGGTTTTGCCGTTCAGGTCGGCGAGGGTCTTAATGGGCGAATCGCCCTTGACGATGAGGGCACCCATGTCGCTCGTGACGTCTCCGGTTGAGGCCACGGCCGCATTAACGAGCTTGAGCGGCAGGCCCTTGTCGTTGGCGACCATGAGCGAGCCGAGGTTGCTGAAGCCGAACTGGTAGTCGCCGCTCACGACGGCCGGCACGATGGCGGCGCCCCCGGTGGCGGTCTCAACGGTGAGATCCAGCCCCTCATCTTCGAAGAATCCCTGATCGAGGCCCAGGTAGAGCGGAGCGGTGTCGGCGATAGGGATGACGCCGACCGTGACGGGGACGAGGGCGTCGCTGCCGGCGGGGGCGGTGTCTGAGCCGGCCGAACAGGCGCTGAGGGCGATGACGGATGCCGCGGCAAGTCCGATCATTAGCGATTTCTTCATTTTCACTCCATTGTGTGGGCGGTGCACGTGCTGGTGGTTGCTGCGAGACGCAGCGTGGGCTGAATCGATCGTCGACAGTAAACGAATGGCTGTCTGGTTCTGATTGGAGAGTAGTCATCGATTTCGCCGAGAACCGATCAGCTTCCGCCCAGTGGAAGTTCTGGGGTGAACCGGATAGCGTGTCGGGTGATGAGTGGAAAACCAGCACAAAAGCGGTCGAGCGACGAGGTCGGCGTCGTCGACGACCGTTCCGTCGCGGCCCGACTCTTCGCCATCCTGGATGCCTTCGCGGCTCCCGCCGGGGCGACGTCGCTCACGCTCACCCTGACTGCCATCGCCCAACGGGCCGGCCTCCCGCTATCCACCACGCATCGGCTGGTGGCCGAATGGGTGAGTTGGGGCGGCCTGAGCAAGCACGAAAACGGCCAGTACTCACTCGGAATGAAGCTGTGGGAGCTCGGCGTGCAGACGCCCACCGCACGCAACCTGCGCACCATCGCGTTGCCGTATCTGGAAGACCTCTATGAGACGACGCGCGAACATGTGCACCTCGCCATTCTCGACGGCCGCGATGCCCTCTACCTCGAGAAACTGTCGGGTCACCACGCGGTTCGGCTGATTTCCCGGGTCGGGGCGCGCCTCCCGCTGCACTCGACCGGGGTCGGCCTGGTATTGCTGGCCTACGCCCCCACCGACGTGGTGCAGCAATACCTCGCCACGAGGCTGCAACGCTTTCTGCCGCATACCGTCACCGAACCAGACGCCGTGCGCAAGCGGCTGGCCGAAATTCGCTTGACGGGGATTGCCCGCTTGTCGGAGGAGATGACGGCCGGGTCGAGTTCCCTGGCCGCTCCCATTCGTGACCGCACCGGCCAGGTCGTCGCTGCAGTCTCGATTGTCACTCGCACCATTGACACGGTGGATCCGGAGCAAGAACAGGCCGTGCGCCTGGCCGCGCAGGGGGTCAGCCGGGCCCTCGGGTATCGGCGCGCCCAGCGGTAGTAATCCTCGACAGATTGTCAACACTTTCACTGAGTGGAAACATTTCACCGTCCCCTCACCCAGCGCAGCACACTGGTCAGATCACCCCCTTTCATCGTCGCTAGGAGAACCTGTGCCCCACGAAACCACCCGCGTCGCCATCATCGGCGCCGGTCCCGCAGGCCTTCTCCTGAGCTGGGCTCTGCGCCACGCCGGCATCGACTCGATCGTGGTCGAAAACCGCTCGCAGGAGTACGTGCTCGGCCGTATCCGCGCCGGCGTTCTGGAGCAGGGCTCGGTCGAAACGATCACCCGACTCGGGGTGGGGGACCGCCTCGCCTCCGAGGGGTTGCAGCACGACGGAATCTTTCTGCAGTATGCGGGCGAGCGCCACAACGTGAACTTCAATGAGCTGATCGGCCGAACGGTCACGGTCTACGGGCAGCAGCAGGTGGTGAAAGACCTCGTCGCCGTGCACTCCGCCGCCGGCTCGACGATCTACTACGAAGCCTCCGACGTTTCCGTCGACGGCCTCACGACCAGGAACCCGAGCGTGACCTTTGTGCACGACGGTGAAGCGCACACCATCGACGCCGACTTCGTGGTGGGCGCCGACGGCTTCCACGGCATCTGCCGTGCCTCGATCCCCACCGACGAGATCACCCTGTTCGACCGCAGCTACCCCTACGCCTGGCTCGGCATTCTCGCCGACGTCGCGCCGTCTTCGGACGAGCTCGTCTACGCGCTGCACGAAGACGGCTTCGCGATGCTGTCCATGCGCTCACCGGTGGTCTCCCGCCTGTACCTGCAGGTCGATCCGGCCGACTCCATTGCGAACTGGTCGGACGACCGCATCTGGGAAGCCCTGCAGACCCGGCTGGGCACCCCCGGCTGGACCCTGAACGAAGGGCCGATCACCGACAAATCGATCACGCCGATGCGCAGCTTTGTGGCCTCGCGTCTGGCCTACGGAAACCTGTTTCTGGTCGGCGACGCCGGTCACATCGTGCCGCCGACCGGAGCGAAGGGCCTCAATTCGGCCATCTCCGACGTCACCCAGCTCGCCGCGGCGCTCACCGCGTTCTACGCCGACGACGAGACGCTCCTCGGCAGCTACAGCGAGACCGCGCTGGCCCGTCAGTGGCGGGTGCAGCAGTTCTCCCGCTGGATGACCGAGATGCTGCACACCAGCCCCGGCGACCTGCAGACCGGCGCCTTCGACTACCGCAGCCAGCTCGGCCAACTCGACTACGTCACCCATTCACCGCTCGCCCAGCGCATGCTCGCCGAGCAGTACACCGGCCTCCTGCTCTAACCACTGAACTGCGCGATAGATAACGAGGACATCATGAGCCACACGACCCCTCGCCCGGGCACCGGTCCGGCGAGCCAGAACGAGATCACCGCCGAGATCGAAGCGATCGAAGCGGATGCCGCCGCCCGCGTCGCCGCCGGCGGCTCGCCCGAGCTGCAGCCGCGGCGCGACTACGCCCCGTACCGCAGTTCCCTACTGCGGCACCCCACCCACGAGCTCGTGCGCGTCGACCCGGAAGAGGTCGAACGGGTGTCGCCGGCCTTCGGCCACACCGACGTGAACGTGCTCGAGAGCGACCTCACCATTCAGCACGCCGGCGAGCCGATCGGCGAGCGGATGACCGTGAGCGGCCGCGTGCTCGACGGCGAGGGCCGCCCGGTGCGGCACCAGCTGATCGAACTGTGGCAGGCCAACGCCGGCGGACGCTACGTGCACAAACGTGACCAGCACCCGGCGCCGCTCGACCCCAACTTCACCGGAGTCGGCCGGGCCATCACCGGCTCCATGGGCGAATACTCGTTCACCACCATCAAGCCCGGGCCCTACCCGTGGAAGAACCACATGAATGCGTGGCGACCCGCCCACATCCACTTTTCGCTCTTCGGCACCGCGTTCACGCAGCGCCTGATCACCCAGATGTATTTTCCGGGTGACCCGTTGTTCGCGCTGGACCCGATCTACCAGTCGATTGCCGATGCGGATGCCCGCGCCCGCCTGATCGGGCAATACGACCACAGCCTGAGCGTGCCCGAGTTCTCACTCGGCTACACCTGGGACATCGTGCTCACCGGGCCGAAGTCCACCTGGATGGAAAGCGAAGAAGCCCATGACTGACCTCGCCGAAGTATCGGTCGCAGCTGCCGGGCAGACGCCCGCGCAGAAACGATCCCTGCAGACCCCCTCGCAGACGATCGGCCCGTTCTACGGCTACGCCCTGCCCTATGTCGGCGGGCCGGAACTGGTTCCCGGATACCACCCCCGCGCCATCCGCTTTCACGGCACCGTCACCGACGGCGCCGGCGAGCCGATTCTCGACGCCCTGCTCGAGATCTGGCAGGCCGACGAAAGCGGCGCGCTCAGCCGAGAACTCGGCAGCCTCGACCGCGACGGCTTCACCTTCACCGGGTTCGGCCGTTGCGCCACGACGATCGCCGGCCAGTACACCTTCACGACGCTCAAGCCGGGGGCCGCCGGGGCAGCAGCACCGTACATTCTCGTGACCCTGTTCGCCCGCGGAGTCACCCACCACCTGTTCACCCGGGCCTACTTCGCCGAGGATTCCGCGCTGCACGCCACCGACGCCGTGCTCAGCGCGGTCCCGGCCGACCGCCGCAGCACACTCATCTGCGTTTCCGAGGGAGTCGTCGGGGGAGCCGAGTCGTACCGCTTCGATATTCGGGTGCAGGGCGAGAACGAGACCGTCTTCCTGGATTTCGATGCCTGAGCACACCTTTGATGCCGGGCTGCTCAACCCGCTGAGCCAGGGCACGCGGGAATCCGAGCTGACCAGCGACCAGGCCTGGCTGCAGGCCATGGTCGACGCCGAGCTGGCGCTGACCCGTGCGCTCGTCGACGCCGGGCTTGCTCCCGAGTGGATGCTGGCCGTCTGCGCCGCGCTCGCCGACGCGAGCCAGTTCGACCTCGGCGCGATCGCCGCCGAAGCCCGCAACGGCGGCAACCCGGTGATTCCGTTCGTGAAACACCTCGGCCGGGCGGCCGAGCAGGTGCGCGCCGGGGCGTCCGACCACCTGCACGTCGGCGCGACCAGCCAGGACATTCTCGACACGGCGGCCATGATCGTCGCCCGCACGGTGCTCGACGAACTCGTTCATCAGCTCGATACCCTCGGCGCCACCTTCGCCGACCTGGCCGATCAGCACCGCGGCACCGTGATGAGCGGCCGCACCCTCGGCCAGCAGGCCTCGCCGACCAGCTTCGGCTTCGTCGCCGCCGGCTGGCTCGACGCCGTGTTGCTCATCGTCACGCGGCTGGAGGGCATTCGCGACACGCTGCCGATACAGCTCGGCGGAGCGGTCGGTAACCTCGCCGTGCTCACCGAAATCGCCCGCGCCCGGCGCAGCGAAACGCTGGCCGCCGACGTGCTCGACACCGTGCTCGAACGGTTCGCCCAGCACGTCGGCCTGGTCGTGCCGCGCCTGAGCTGGCACACCAATCGGGTCGTCATCTCCGAACTCGCCTCCGTGCTGGCCGCCGCGACCGGCATCGCGGGCACCTTCGCCCTCGACGTGTCGGTGCTCTCCCGCACCGAAATCGCCGAGGTGAGCGAACGCCTCGCCCCCGGCCAGGGCGGATCCAGTGCCATGCCGCACAAGCGCAACCCGGTCTCGGCCGTGTTGATCACGGCGGCGGCGCTGCAGACGCCGGGTCTCGCATCCACTCTCTATGGCAGCATGCTGGCCGAGGACCAGCGTCCGAGCGGGGCGTGGCATGCCGAATGGCAGTCGCTGCGGGTGCTCGAACGGCTCACACTGTCGGCCGTGACCGGCGCCGCGTCGCTCGCCGCTCGCCTCGACGTCGACCCGGATCGGATGCGCGCCAACCTCGACCTCACCGACGGACTCGTGTTCAGCGAGCGGGTCACCACGATTCTGGCCGAGACCGTCGGAAAGACCACCGCCTTCGCGCTGGTCGAACGCGCCTCGCAGGAGGCGTTCGCGACCAACCGGCCGCTGCAGGTGGTACTCGCGAGCATCCTGATCGCCGAGGGCGGTTCCGACGCATTGCATGCGCAGATCTGGGCGGCCTTCGACTATGAGGGACAGCCCGGGCAGTCGGCGGCCGGTATCGACCGCGTCGTGCGCAGCTTTCGGCAGCGAGCGGATGCCTTGTGGGCGGCAGAAGCTGTCGTCGAAGCAGGAACGCTTTCCACCAACGACGTGAGGATTCCATGAGCCAGCCTGTCATCCGCTGCACCATCGAGCCGGCTGCCAACGGCGACGTGAACCCGCCGCTCATCGTGCTCGGCCCGTCGCTCGGCACCACGGCAGACCTCTGGGCCGGCGTCGTGCCCGCTCTCGCCGCGACGCACCGGGTGCTCCGTTTCAACCTGCCCGGGCACGGTTTCAGCCCGCGAGCCGCTTCATCGTTCACGATTGAGGAGCTCGCCGACGCCGTCGTCGGTCTGGTCGCCTCGATCGGCGTGGACCGATTTCACTATGCCGGCATCTCCTTTGGCGGCGCCATCGGCCTCGCCCTCGCCGTCACCCACCCCACCCGCCTCGCGAGCCTGGCTGTGTTCTGCTCCGGCGCGAAAATCGGCAGGGCCGACGCCTGGACCGACCGTGCCGCCGCCGTACGCGCGAGCGGCACCCCCTCGCTCGTGGCCGGTAGCGCGGCCCGCTGGTTCGCCCCCGACTTTCTCGGCCGCAACCCCAAGGCCGGGTCGCATGCGCTCGACCAACTGCTCGACATCGACGACGAATCGTACGCGCTCGCCTGTGAGGCACTGGCTGTTTTCGATCAAACGGATGCCGTCGCCGGCATCCGCACGCCGGTGCTGTGCGTCTCGGGCGAGTTCGACACCGTGACGCCGACCGCGCAACTCGAGGAATTGGCCAGCCGCATTCCCGGCGCCCGGGCCGTTCAGATCGCCGGCGCCGCGCACCTGCCGTCGCTGGAACAGCCGATCGAGGTCGGCGCGCTGCTGGGGGAGTGGGTGGCCGGCGCTTCGGCTGGTGCTGCTTCAGCCCAGGCCGGAGCCGCCGGGGCTTCTGCGGGCGAGTCGTCCGCACCGCGACCGGCAGAGCCTCGTGCGGCTGACCGCACCGCAGCGTCCGCGTATGCCGACGGCATGCTGGTGCGCCGCGCGGTGCTCGGCGACAAGCACGTCGACGCGGCCACCGCCGCGATCACCCCCGAAACAGCGGCGTTTCAGGACTTCATCACCCGCTACGCCTGGGGCGAAGTGTGGACGCGGCCTGGCCTCGACCGGCGCACCCGCAGCTTTCTCACCATCGCCGCGCTTGTCACCGGCGGGCACGAGGGCGAGCTCGCGATGCACGTTCGGGCCGCCCTGACCAACGGGCTAAGCCGCGCCGAGATCAGCGAAGCCATTCTGCACACCGCGATCTACGCGGGCGTGCCGGCCGCCAACGCCGCGTTCGCTGTGGCCCGCGAGACCTTCGCCGGGCTCGACGCGGCCGCCGACACTCCCGACGACACCGCCATTCGGCCGAGCTAAAGGACCCAAGCACCATGGACAAGACCTATCCCTCCGCCGCGGCCGCCGTGGCCGACATCCCCGACGGTGCTTCGCTCGCCGTCGGCGGGTTCGGCCTGGTCGGTGTGCCGATCGTGCTCATTCGCGCGCTGCTCGCACTCGGCAGCACCAACCTGCATGTCGCGTCGAACAATTGTGGTGTCGATGGCTGGGGGCTGGGTGAGCTGTTACGCGAGGGCCGCATCAGCCGGGTCATCGCCTCATACATTGGCGAGAACAAGGACTTTGCCCGTCGTTACCTGGGCGGTGAGATCGAGGTCGAACTCACCCCGCAGGGCACGCTCGCCGAAAGGCTGCGCGCCGGCGGCAGCGGAATTCCGGCGTTCTACACCGCGAGCGGCGTCGGCACCATGGTCGCCGACGGCGGCCTGCCGTGGCGGTACGGCGCAGACGGCGAGGTGACGGTGTCGAGCCCGCCGAAGGACACGCGGCGGTTCTCCTCGCTCGGTCGTGAGCAGGAGTACGTGCTCGAAGAGGCCATCGTCACCGATTACGCCCTCGTGCGCGCCGCGAAGGGCGACCGGCACGGCAACCTCGTGTTCGAGAAGTCGGCCCGCAACTTCAACCCGGTCGCCGGGATGGCCGGTCGCATCACCATTGCCGAGGTCGACGAGCTGGTCGAACCGGGTGAGATCGACCCCGATCAGGTGCACCTCGCCGGCATTTATGTGAACCGGATCGTGCAGCTCGGCGCGGTGGATGCTGCCGACCTGCCGATCGAGAAGACGACGACGCGGCCGCGGCCGACGTCGTCGGAAGGACAGAACTGATGGCCCTCACGCGTAATGAGATGGCGGCCCGCGCCGCGCAGGAACTCACCCCCGACTCGTATGTCAATTTGGGCATCGGTCTGCCGACGCTCATTCCGAATTTTCTCCCCGAGGGCGTGCACGTCGTGTTGCACTCCGAAAACGGTGTTCTCGGCGTGGGCCCCTACCCGTGGGAGGGCGAGGAAGATCCCAAGCTCATCAACGCCGGGAAGGAGACCGTCACGGTCAACCCCGGTGCCGCCTATTTCGACTCGGCGCAGAGTTTCGGCATGATCCGCGGCGGCCTGATCGACGTCGCCGTGCTCGGTGCCATGCAGGTGTCGGTCGTGGGCGACATCGCCAACTGGGCGGTGCCGGGCAAGATGATCAAGGGCATGGGCGGCGCGATGGACCTCGTGCACGGCGCTGAGACCGTGATCGTCGTGATGGAACACGTGACCAGGACCGCTGAGTTCAAGATCAAGAAGGTCTGCGACCTGCCGCTCACCGGCAAGGCCGTCGTCACCCGCATCATCACCGACCTCGCCGTGATCGACGTCACCCCGGAGGGTCTCGTGCTGCGCGAGGTCGCGCCCGGCGTCACGGTTGATGAGGTGCAGGCGGCGACCGAGGCGACCCTGCTCGTGCCGGATCCGCCGCTGACCACTCGCACGCTGCTCACGGAACCGATCGCAGCATGACCCCGCTGCGCGAGGTCGTCATCTGCGAGCCGCTCCGCACCCCCATCGGCCGTTTCGGCGGCGCTTTCAAGACTGTGGCGCCGGCCGATCTCGCCGCTGCCGTGATCGCCGCGCTTATCGAACGCACAGGCCTGGACGGTGCCCTCGTCGACGATGTGATTTTCGGGCAGGCGTATCCCACGGCCGAGGCCGCCCCGGTGGCCCGGGTCGCCGCCCTGAACGCCGGACTGCCGGTGACCGTCGGCGGCGTGCAGGTGGACCGCCGGTGCGGCAGCGGCTTGCAGGCTGTGCTCGACGCCGCGATGCAGGTGCAGACGGGTATCAGTGACCTCGCTATCGCCGGTGGCGTCGACGTGATGAGCCAGGCCCCCTTTTATACCGTCGATTCGCGGTGGGGTGTGGGCGGAACCGTCGGCATTCTCCTGAGCGATGCCCTCGGCCGTGGCCGGGAAACAGCGGGCGGTCGGCGTTTCCCGGTGCCGGGCGGCATGCTCGAAACCGCCGAGAACCTGCGCCGGGATTACGGCATCGATCGCGTCGAACAGGACGAACTCGCCGTGCGCTCCCAACAACGTGCCCTCGCCGCGGTTGCCGAAGGGCGTTTTGTCGAGGAGATCGTGTCGGTCACGGTGCCCGGCCGCAAAGGACCCGTCGTGGTCTCGGTGGATGAGACGCCGCGGGAGACGACCCTCGAGGCGCTTGCCGCGCTCAAGCCGATTTTGGGGAAAACGGATGCGGCAGCCACCGTCACCGCCGGAAACGCAAGCGGTCAAAACGACGCGGCCGCCGGGTGCATTGTGACCACGCCGGAGCGCGCGGCCGAATTCGGCCTTACGCCCCTCTTGCGGCTCAGGTCATGGGCACGCGCAGGTGTTGACCCATCTCGGATGGGCCTGGGCCCGGTGCCCGCCACCGCCCAGGCTCTCCAGCGCGCCGGTCTCACGCTCGCAGACATCGACCTGATCGAACTGAACGAGGCCTTCGCCGCCCAGGTTCTCGCGGTGTCCCGCGAGTGGGACTTCACGGACGCCGACTGGGATCGCACCAATGTGAGCGGCTCGGGTATTTCCCTCGGGCACCCGGTGGGAGCCACCGGTGCGCGCATCCTGGCAACGGCCGCCCGGCACCTGCAGCGCACCGAGGGCCGGTTCCTACTCGAAACGATGTGCATCGGCGGTGGACAGGGTCTCGCCGCCGTCTTCGAACGGGTGTGACTTCCGTGGCCCGAGATTGAGGCGTGAACGCCGGGACTGGTGGTCGGGGCAAGGTCGACACTGGTGGAAACGAGTTCTGAAAATGACGCCCAGCCTCAGCTTTGGAACCACTGAATTCGCGCCTCGCGCTCGGCCCGAACCGAGTCAGTGGTTAGGCCCGGCAGCGCTGGAGGAAAAGAATGAGGGCTGCGGAGGAAATAGAGTTCGACAGTCACCGACGATCCGCGCCCTGACGGATTTCGCGAACAGCCCACAGAATAGAAGGGCCGTTCGCAAACGGTCCGGTCGAAACAAAAAGAAATCGCTCCTGAGGATTCTCAGGAGCGATTTCTTGTTTCTGCGGTTATCGCGGCCATTCATGGCGGCGAATTCTTAGTCCCGGAGGTGACCCGGGCTGTTTCGGGCGTTTTTGCGCGCGTCGGATAGTCTCGAATGCTGGGTGGTTTGCCCTCTCGTGCAGTATTTGGTCCTGTCGCGGGACCTCTACGTTCTCAGCGGTGGGCCGCCGGTCTCGTCTGACCCTGACGGTGTCGCCTTGTCAGCTCGTATCACTCCGTGAGGGAAGGTGTCCGTGTAAGGGTTGTGCCATTAGCGGTCGCGACGACGGACCGTACGGCGCCTGGCTCACTGTTGACTTGCTTCTTTGCATCGTCCTTTATGTTCTCGCTGATCATGGGACGGCAGATGATCAGTCTGCGGCGCCGAATCCGTTGGTATTTCTCGTCCGTCGTCGTTACCCGGGCAACTGGCTCGTGGTAATAGTATGAAAAAATCTGCTTTGCTCTCTGCGCACGCGATGGCGCAAGGTGCGCTGCTCTAATGGGACGGCACGTAGGGCAGACGCTGGAAAAGATCCCGGGACGGCAGCAGACGGGGACTTCATCCCGGCTTCGCGTGGAGTGAGTTTATGATTCGTCAGGGTTTCGTCGAGTGGGCCGGGTACAAGACCTGGTTCGCCTCTTTTGGAGAGGGTGCCGCTGGCCGGCTTCCTTTGCTGGTTGCCCACGGTGGGCCGGGGATGACGCACGACTATCTGCTTCCCCTCCAGGCGCTCGCCTCAAGCGGCCGTCAGGTCGTTCTCTATGACCAGCTGGGCAATGGCAACTCGACTCACCTCCCCGAGTATGGGGGCGACACTGGATTCTGGACGCCAGCTCTCTTCCTTGCCGAGCTCGATGAAGTGATCAAGCACCTGAGTTTTGGCGCAGGGATGCACTTCCTCGGCCAATCGTGGGGCGGGATGCTTGGAATCGAGTACGCCGTGCGGCGTCCCAAAGAACTCGCGTCGCTCATCCTTGCCGATTCGCCTTCGTCGATGTCCACCTGGGCGGCCGAGCTCGGCAAGCTGCGCGATGGCCTTCCAGACGGTGTCCGACAGGTTCTTGACGCGTGTGAGGCAGCGGGAGCCACCGACACTCCGGAATACGCTGAAGCCACGCTGGCCTTCTACCGTCGGCACCTTTGCCGGCTCGATCCCTGGCCAGAGGGCATGCAGAGAACCTACGATCTGGCCGTGCAGTTTCCGACGGTGTACGGCACGATGATCGGTGCCAGTGAGTTCAATGTGACCGGTTCGCTCAGTTCGTGGGACATGGATGACCAGCTGTTCAGAATCTCGGTGCCGACCTTGGTCCTGCATGGTGAATTCGATGAGGCAACTGATGAAGTGGTGCGCGCCAGTCGTGAACTCATCCCCGATGTCGAGTACCGAAAGATTCCGGGCACAAGCCACACTCCACATCTCGAAAAGCCCGAGTTGACCATCCCGATTATTGCCGAGTTCCTCGCGCGCCACGATTTGTCGTAGCGACTCAAACAGAGAGACACCGATGAGCTCGCCCCCGGCGAGCAGCGCCGATGACCGTGTTCGAGCCAGTGGGCGCAGGCCCCACTACTCGGGTCTGTTAAGCCCGATGTACATGCTGTGATGCAGGTCGGCCACGTGCATCATCACGGCATCCGCGGCCGCGACCCTGTCTCGGGCGGCGATCGCATCGCGCATGACCCGGTGATCCTCGTTGCTCTCGTGCAGGTAGGCGATCGGATAAGGCAGGAAGTAGGAGTGGAGGTCCGCGAGTGTGCGTCGATAAAGCGGAAGTACGTTCGACAAGCCGGCTGCGGACGCCACGCGAAGGTGGAAGGCCTCGTCGCCGCGGCGAAAGCTGGCCCAGGACTCCGTCGCCGCCATCTCGCCGATGGCGGCATCCATCGCGGCGAGGTCGGCCTCGGTGCGGTGCTCGCACGCAAGGTGCGCGAAACCGGCCTCGAGCACGCGCCTCTCGTCAATGAGCTGCCGCACCCGATCGGCGTCGGCGCGGTAGGCGGCGGTTTGCGGCACCGCGTCTCGCGGCGGGTTCTTCGCGAGGTAGGTTCCCCCGCCCCGCCCTCGACTGCGCTCGACGACTCCCGCGCGCTGCAGCTCGGTGAGGGCCCGGCGCACCGTGATCTCGCTCACCTCGAGTCCCGCCGCCATGTCGGCGGCGGTGGGAAGGCGCTCACCCGGAGAGAGGAGGCCGAGGTCCGCGGCGAGCGAGATGCGGGCACGGACCGTGTCGACGGCGCTCGTTCGCCGGATCGTCCCGACGGCACCGGCGCTGAGGGCGGGAGGCAGCATAGAAGGTACTCCTTTGGCTGCGCTCACGCCCTCAGCGTATCAAGGCTCAGATCCCCTTGGTAGCGATGGTCGAGGTGGCCTCCGAATCGACTTCGGCGTCGTTCCTTCCCCGTCGCTGGCCGATGATGGCGCCGGCAACCAGCGCCGCGACAGGGATGAGCCCGAGGATCACGCTGACCGCCACGCTGGAGCCCGTCACGAGGGTGAAGTTCGAGAGGACGAGCCACATGCTGACTGTGAGCGCAAGAACAGCGACCACCGGAATGATGCGCGTCGTCCACAGCCGGCCAGGAGCCAGGTCGCGGTGGCGCGCGAAGAACACGACGACCGCGATCGAGGTGGTCAGCATGAGGATGACCATGCCGACCGTCGCGACGCCTGCCATCGAACCGAAGACGCCGACGAGGGGGTCAAGTCCGACGATGGCGAACACCGTGACGAGCACGAGAGCCGTGATCGACTGCGTGATCGACGAGACCGCCGGAGAGTGCTGCTTGGGGTGCACCCGCCCGAGGCCCGCCGGCAGGAGGCTCTTCCGGGCGAGCACGAACTGGTAGCGCGCGATGACGTTGTGGAACGACAGCACGCAGGCGAACAGGCTCGTGATGAGCAGCACCTGCATGATGTCGCGCAGGGTCCCGCCGATGTACAGCTGGGCCGTGTCGAGCAGCATGTTGCCTTCGCCGGCGAGCGTGCGCTTTGCTACGTCGACCGCGTTGCTCGGCCCGTCGGCCAGGATCATTGCCCAAGCGGAGATTGTGTAGAAGATGCCGATGATGAGCACCGCGAGGTAGGTGGCTCGGGGAATGGTGCGCTCCGGGTCACGAGCTTCGTCACGGAAGACCGCGGTCGCCTCGAACCCGATGAACCCGGTGAGAGCGAACAGCACGGCGACACCGAGCGGCCCGGAGAACACGGCCTCGGGGGTGAACGAGGTCAGGGAGATGCCCTCCGCTCCTCCGCTGATGAAGATCGCGGCGTCCATCACGACGACGACCGCGATCTCGAGCACAAGTGCGATTCCGAGCACCGTCGCGCTCAGTTCGATGTGCCGATAGCCGAGCGCCGCGACGATCGCGATTGTGACAAGCGCGTACAGCCACCACGGCAGCTCTGGTCCTCCGTAGAAGGTCACGAGGTCGTTCGCCGCCCAGCCGAGGAAGCCGTAGACGCCGACCTGAATGGCCGTGTAGGCAACGAGCGCCACGAGGGCGATCCCCATCCCGGCCCGTTTGCCGAGGCCGAGAGTCACATAGGCGAAGAACGCCCCGGCTTCCTTCACGTGGGGAGTCATCGTGACGAATCCGACGGCGAAGAGGAGCAGGACGAGGGAGGCGATCAGGAACCCCACGGGAGCGCCGACGCCAGGGCCGATGCCGACCGCGAGAGGCACGTTGCCGGCGAGCACGGTGAGCGGTGCCGCGGCGGCTATCACCATGAAGACGATTCCGCCGGTACCCAACCTGCCGGAGAGTTGGCCCGTCGGAGTCGCTCGGGCCTTGGTGGGAACGTGAGTAGTCATGCTGTCCTTATCTGTTGGGTGGAGTCACGATCGACGGCGGATGCCGGTGCTGGGGAAACTTGGGGCGTCTCGTAGAGGTCTGAACGACGGTCGTCGAGGTAGGGGTTGGCGCGTCGCGCTTCATCCACGACCTCGGTGTCGATCGTCGCGGTGAGCGTGCGTGTGCCGTGCTCGACCGAGTCGAGCACCTGCGCGAACGGATCGACGATGCGGCTACGTCCCACATAGGAGAGGGTGAGCTCGTGCCCGTCATGGTTGGCGTAGGCGACGTAGACCTGGTTCTCCCAGGCGCGAGCGCGCACGACCTGCTCGGCGATGAACTCGAACGGTGCCATCTGCGCCGTTGGCACCGCGATCAGGTGGGCGCCGGCGGCGGCGGCGGCGCGCACGGGTTCAGGGAACTCGACGTCGTAACAAATGAGAGTCGCGATTCGCACTCCGCGGAACTCCACCATCGAGACGAGATCGTTTCCCGCGGTGAAATAGGTGTGGTCGAGTTCGCCGAACAGGTGGGTCTTTCGATAGGTGTTCTTGACCTCGCCGGTTTCGTCGATGAACACAGCGACGTTGTAGAGGTGCCCGTCTTCGAACAGCGGCAGGCCGACGATGAGGGCGATCCGCTCCTCGCGAGCGACCTCCGCAGCGGCGGCCGTCAGATCGGTGCGCCCCAGTTCGTGGACGAGCGGGCCGATATTGTAGCCCGTGAGGAACAGCTCCGGGGTGATGAGCAGGTCGGCGCCATCCGCTACCGCCGCGCGCGCCGTCGCCCTCAACTCGGCGAGATTCTTCTCGACGTCGCCGGGCACGCCGGCCGTCTGCAGCACTGCAATCTGGAGTTTCACATGTCGTCCGATTCACTAGGCGATGAATTGATCAATTTGAGCAGTATAAGTGGCACCGCGGAACCACGCCGAGTGCCACGCTGTCTTGCGCAGTCCGTGAGTTGACGGGCGACGTCTGGTCGCGCGTCGAACAGGTGCGGTCCGAACCAGCGAGAAGGGCCAACGTCGGCGCGAGAGCTGGGTCGACTGGCACAACAATCGGCGCCTCGTCGGCGGGCCATCCAGCTCTGGCTGAGCGGTTCGTCGCTTCGGGCTTCCGGATGTCGCGGTGGTTGACGCGGGGAACTCGTTGCCGACCGCATCCAGCGTCTCGCCACGCTCGTCGGGCGGGAGCGCGTCATCGCGTTCACGGACTGCGGCCTGGGCGGAGGAGCCAACGACGGAACGTCGGGAGCGGTGCCCAGGTGAACAAGAAAGGCCCCCGAGAAATCGGGGGCCTTTCTGTATTACCGGTCGGCTTCCGGTGGCCGAGCCTGTCGGGATTCCCCGGTCATCGCGCGGAACCATTCCGCGGATGCCTCAGCGCAGGAAGCATCCTCTGGCGCAGTTGCGCCGCTGACGCCGATCCCGCCGACGATCAGGTCCTTCTCCCGGAAAGGGACGCCGCCCGGGAAAATGACGTAGCGCCCGCCACCATTCGCCTGCAGGCCGAAGAGCGGCCCACCGGGGGCCGCCAGGAGGGCCAGCTCAGCGGTGGGCGCGCTATGCGCCACGGACGTGAATGCCTTGTCGACTGCCAGCGTCGGACCGGCGATCTCCGCGCCGTTCATGCGTGCGAAGGCAACCAGGTGGCCACCTCGATCGACGACGGCGATGCTCACGAGCACGCCCAGTTGCTCGGCGCGCTCCCGGGCGACGGCCACCATCCTTTCGGCGGTGCCGAGTGTCAACGAGCGACTCATCGGGCTCCGGAGCCTACCGGTGCCGAGTCCTGTTCCAGCACTGCGTCGTCTACGCCTCCGGTGGCGAGGACTGCGCCTGCCCGCTTGAGCAGTTCAGGACGCTTTCGACCGAGGACGAACGCGATGCCTGCCATGACGGCGATGAGTGTCAACACGATGTAGGGGAACGTGTTCAGCGGAGCCGGCGGCACCGGGTAGACCTGCCCGTAGATCGGTATCCCGAGGAGCAGGATGCCGAGGACGGGGAGCACGACGTGCCGCCAGAGGGTCCGTTCGGCCCGGCCGGGGCCACTGAAATGACGCATGCACGCAATGTTGGTGAGGATGTAGACGGGAATGATCGCGAGGGTCAGGATCGATCCGAGGTAGATATAGGCATTGAACGGCCCGGCCAGGAGCCCGACACCAAAGGTGAACACGACAGCGACGGCCGCCTGCAACCAGATCGCGTTCGCCGGCGTGCGGTGGACGGGATGGATGCGTCCGAGCACGGGCGGCAGCATGCCCTCTCTGCCCATCGCGAAGAGAATGCGAACGACGCCATTGTTGGCGTTCATGGTTACGGCGAAAATGCTCGAGACGCCGGCCAGGCCGATCAGAAGCTCCAGCCACGGTGCGTACGTTGCCGCGAGGGTGTTGAACGGTGCGGCGTCCTTGACGAGCTTGCCGACGCCATCGGTACCGAAGCCGATCATCTCGCTGTAGGTCGTGAACAGGTAGATCGCACCGACGAGCAGCAGCGACAGGAACATGCCGCGCGGGATATTCCGGTGCGGATTGCGCACTTCCTCGCCGAGGGTGGTGGCGGCCTCGAAACCCACGAAGGACAGGATGCCGAACACCATGCCGAGCGCCAATCCGGAGAGACCGTTTGGCGACGAAGCAGGCGACAACGGCTCCAGCGTCAGGCCGTGCGCGCCGCCCTGGGCCAGCACAATTGCGCTGAGGAGCACGATCACCGCAACTTCAACGACGAAGAGGATCGCAGCGGTCTTCAGCGAACCGGTGATGCCGCGAAACGACAAGAAAACCATGAGCACGAGGAAGGCAGCGGAGATGACGATCCAGGAAATGTGCACGCCGTAGCCGGCCAGGATGCCTTCAGCATAGGTGCCGATCAGCGCGAGTTCCGCGGGCACGAGCAGGCCATAGGCAATGAACATGAGGCCACCCGTGACGAAACCGCTGCGGGCGCCGATCCCGCGCGATACGTAGGTGTAGAAGGATCCAGCACCAGGAAAAGTACGTGCCATCTCCATGATGCTGCTCGCCAGGACGAGCATGACCACAAGCGCCAGGACGAACACGAGCGGCGTCGCAGCCCCGGCGTTGGCCGCCACCACCTGCGGATTGAAGTACACGGACACCGCGGGACCCATGAGCGCAGCGGACATGATGACCGCCCCGCCCAGGCCCAGCGCGTTCCTGCGCAAAGCATGCGTTTCTGCCAAAGCGACTCCTTCGTCGATCAAGTTGATGAGAACGGGCTGACGGTACATGCCGGAGATGGAACGTGTCAAATCGTTGGCCAAGGGTCCGGCAGAGTCTCTCACCCGGGATCTGGACGCCGGATCCGCGACCTCCACTCAAGGAAACAAAAAGTTCCTTGACACCCGACCATCGGCGCGCCTAAATTCAGTCCCAACGAACATTTCGTTCGCTAGGAAATAACACATTGTTTCTTTGGGCCGATCGGATGTTCGCATGATCGATGGCGTACCAGGCGCGGGCGAGTTGACGCCGGAGGAAACGCTGGGTGCGCGTATCCGCGAGTTTCGACTCGCTCGCCGCATGAGCTTGCGCGCGCTTGCCCTGCTCGCTCATACCTCACCGGGCTTCCTGAGCCAACTTGAGCGAGGCCAGGCCAACGCCAGCGTTGGGACCCTTCGCAAGCTGGCGGAAGGACTGGGAATCACTCTGCCTGACCTCTTCACTGACGATGACGTCACGAGACCCAAAGTATTGCGGCGCGAACACCGTCCGGAGATTCACACCAGCAACCTGACCTCGAAGTACCTGTTGTCTCAGAAGCCACTGCGCAATCTGGAGGTGTATGTCGCTGACTTCCTTCCCGGCGGAAACTCGGGCGATGCGTACACTCACGGCGATGTTCAGGAAATGCTTGTTGTCATTTCCGGCAGCGTGACATTGGAACTGGCTGGCGCTGAGTACCAACTGAACCGTGGCGACAGCGCCGAGTACCGCACGTCGACGCTCCACTCGGTCCGCAACACCAACTCAGAACCGGCAGAGGTCATTTGGATCATCAGCCCACCAACCCTCGGAGCCCCCTAAGTCTCAGCGACTGATTCTGGTCAACACGGGAACCGCCGAGTCCTCATCCTGAAACGCAACGAAGCTCACAAGGAGAAAAAATGAAAATCGCGAAATCAACCTGGAGTGTCCGGGTCGGTGCCATCGCCACCGTCGCCGCAGGCTCACTCTTTCTAGCCGCCTGTACCGCAGGTGGCGGCGGACCTGCTAAACCAGTCGATCTCGGGAGCGGAGCGGCGGTCTCTGGGTCTGTCAAGGCAAATGCCTTGACGGGCCAGACCCTGACCTTCGTTTCCTACGGGGGTATTTACCAGGATGGCCAAGTCGCCGCAGCCATCTCTCCGTTTGGTGCTGCTTCAGGCGCGAAAATCCTTCAGGACGGGCCCACTGACAATGCCAAGCTGAAGGCGCAGGTCACCTCAGGAAATGTGACATGGGACGTTGTCGACACCACGAACGTCTTCGCAGCCCAACAGTGCGGCAAATTGTTCATGCCGCTCGACACCAGCATCGTGGACACGAGCAAGATCCCGGCCGGCCTGCTTACAGACAAGTGCTCGGTGCCGGCGATGAGCTACGGCATGATCGTCATGTACAACACCAAGAAGTATGGAGCCAACCCTCCGACCAGTTGGGCCGATTTCTACGACACCAAGAAGTTCCCTGGCAAGCGAGGGATCGAGGGCGGTACTGGCGACCTCGACCCGGGTGTCTTTGAAGGTGCCTTGCTCGCCGATGGTGTTTCCGCCGACGCCATGTACCCGATCGATGAGAAGCGCGCCATGAAGAAGATGGCGTCGATCCGCAAGGACATCGTGTTCTGGTCGACCGGCGCCCAGTCCCAGCAGCTGCTCGAATCGGGTCAGGTTGACATGGCGCTGGTCTGGAGTGGTCGCGCGTACTCTGCGGTGAAGAACGGCGCGGCGTACGCGCCGATGTGGGACCAGTGGATGCCCGAGGCTGACGCCCTCGCTGTCCCTATTGGCGCTAAAAACCCGAAAGCATCAATGGCAATGATCAACTACTACCTCGGGAGCGAGCAACAGGCCAAGCTCACCGAACTGACCTCATACAGTCCCGTAAACACGGATTCCAAGCCGAAGTTGGACGAGCTGGCTCAATCCTTCGTGACGACCACGCCTGAAAGAGTCAAGGATGCCTTCAAGCTGGACAACGCCTGGTGGGCAGAGAACCATGACGAAATGGTTACGGCCTACACGAACTGGCTGGCCGGCTAGGCATCTCGATGGCTACCGTGGAAGCACTCGTGGCAGGATCTATTACAGCTGACACGGTCATCGGCCAAGCGGCCCCATCGAAGAGGTGGGGCCGCCTGGGCTTGCTCGTCCCCGCAGGGCTATTGCTAATGATCGGGTTCATCGTCCCGCTGGTCATCATGCTGTGGTATGCGTTTACGGACCCCTCGGTTGGGTTTGACAACTTCGCGTGGTACCTGGGAGACGCTGTGCAGCAGCGGATACTGCTGCGCACGTTCACGACTGCTGTCAACGTGACAGTCGTCTGCCTGCTGCTGGGATATCCATACGCCTACGCCATGGTTGCAGCAGGGCCGAAGCTGCGAGCTGTGCTGACCTTGCTGGTCCTCGTGCCCTTCTGGACCAGCTTGATGGTTCGCACGTTCGCCTGGGTGATACTGCTTCAGGATCACGGGCCTATTCAATCCCTCCTCGCAACAGTCGGTCTGGGCCAGATCCCACTCATCAGGACCAACCTGGGCGTCGTTATCGGCATGAGTCAGGTCCTGCTGCCATTCTTCGTCTTGCCGCTGTACGCGGTAATGACAAATATCGATCGCCGCCTGATTCTGGCTTCTTCGAGCCTTGGCGCCGGCCCGATTACGTCCTTTTTTCGGATTTGGCTGCCATTGTCCTTACCTGGGGTGGGCGCCGGTTCGCTGATCGTGTTCATTAGCAGCCTGGGCTTTTACGTGACCCCGGCGCTGCTGGGGTCTCCAGGGAACTCGCTGATCAGCCAACAGATATTCACTCAGGTGAACGGGCTGCTGCAATGGGGTCGCGCCGGGACCATGGGGGTCGTGCTAATTGTGATCACGCTCGCGATCCTCGCAATCCTGGGGCTCGTCATTGGGCGTTCAACCAGCACGATCAAGGGGGTGCGCTGATGAGAAAGCCCGCGGCACGGATGTGGAAGGGCGCCTTGTGGTTGTTCTGCGCTCTGGTGGCGCTGTGGCTGGCTGCTCCTTCGTTGATCGTCATCCCGCTCAGCCTGACCGACAAACCATCCTTCTCCTTTCCGCCGACCGGCTGGTCGACGCGCTGGTACACGAACTTCTTCCAGGACCCAAGCTGGGTTGGAGCCCTCGCGTCCAGTTTGCAGGTGGGGGCGCTTGTTGCGATCGTCGCGACCATCACCGGCACAGCTGCTGCTGCAGCTCTGACCCGATCGGCATTCCGTGGCCAACAGACCGTGAATGCGATACTTCTCGCTCCCATGATTGCCCCGGTGATCGTCGTCGCAGTCGGGCTGTACGCGCTGTTCCTCCGCGCAAACCTGCTGGGAACAACTCTTGGCTTTGTCATTGCGCACAGTGTGCTCGCTCTGCCGTTCGTCATCATCCCCGTTACGGCGAGCCTGAACGGTTTCGACCGTCGCCTCGAGAGCGCCGCGGCTATGTGCGGAGCGAATCGCTGGACCACGTTCCGACAGGTCACGTTGCCGCTCGTTGCGCCCGGTGTTATCTCGGGTGCCCTGTTTGCCTTCGTCACCAGCTTCGACGAAGTCGTCTTGTCCCTTTTTATTCAGAGTCCGTATCTTCAAACCCTCCCAGTGAAGATGTACGCCTCCGTCACGCGGGACACCGACCCGACGATAGCGGCGGCCGCTACCCTCATCCTGGGATTGACGACCGTTCTCACGCTGACCATAACTCTCTACATCGCTCGGAGGAATCGTGTCCGATAGTTCGATCTCGCAGGGTGCTGCCATCACCCTCAATAAGCTGACAAAGCGTTACGGTGAGGCAACGGCCGTAGACGCCATTGACCTCAACGCAGAGCCTGGCGAGTTTCTCACCCTGCTGGGGCCCAGCGGTTCGGGCAAGACGACGACACTCAACATGATCGCCGGGTTTGTGGACGTCACCGAAGGCGAAATCCTCGTCGATGGCAAGCCCGTCTACGCCCTTCCGCCCCACAAACGGAACATGGGAATGGTGTTCCAGCACTACGCGCTGTTCCCTCACATGTCGGTGGGCGACAATGTTGCGTATCCGCTTCGCCAGCGCAGACTGCCCAAATCCGAGCGAGGGCGCCTTGTCGCGGATGCATTGAACAAGGTCGGCCTGTCCAATCTCTCCCACCGCATGCCGCGGCAATTGTCCGGAGGGCAGCAGCAGCGCGTCGCCCTCGCGCGCGCGATCGTTTACAGCCCGCGAGTGCTGCTAATGGATGAACCACTCGGGGCATTGGACAAGAAGCTTCGCGACTCCCTGCAGCTGGAGATCAAGCGGATCCATGCGGAGCTCGGGACCACCTTTGTATACGTCACACATGACCAGGACGAAGCCCTCGTTCTTTCAGACCGCATTGCGGTGTTCAACCAGGGAAAGATCGAGCAGGTGGGCAGCGCCCAAGACCTCTACGAGCGTCCGAGCACGATTTTTGTCGCACAATTCGTCGGTGAATCGTCCCTGTTCCACGGTCTGGCTGTCGACCATGGAGCGGGGAAGGGGGTGTTTTGTTTAGATAGGACTTTGCATGCGCACCGGGGTGACGCGCGCACCGGCGCGCCCGCCGCTCTGGTCGTGCGTCCCGAGCGGATTCGAGTGCAGTCAATCGACGGGACGGCGCCGAGCGGCAACGCGGTTCGGGGGCGCATCCTTCAGGAAATCTACCTTGGCAACTCACGCAAGCTTGAGGTTGAACTGGGCGACGGAAGTAAAGTCCTCGTCCGCGAATCCGCGGGTGATGTCACGGCGAATCGCCCCGGGGACCTCGTGTGGCTCACTTTCCGCGCCGAAGACGCCGTTGTCCTCACAAGTAATGAGAGCCCCGATAGGCCACAGTTGGCCGCCGACGACCAAGTTTCCGTCTTCGCATCGCACTAGCCGTCCACAGAAACAGGAGTGCATCAATGACCAGCATCAAGCATGACTCTCGGCAGGCCGAGCGTGCGATCCCAAACGGCGGCGTTTCGTTCTGGTACTCCAGCACCGAAATCCCCGCGTACCGTGCTCCGCTTCCTGGCAACCTGGAAGCCGACATCTGCATCGTCGGGGCTGGGTTCACCGGGCTGTGGACCGCCTACTACCTGAAACGCGAGCAGCCCGATCTGCGAATCGTCATCCTTGAGAAGGAATTCGCAGGATTCGGTGCGTCTGGCAGAAACGGCGGCTGGCTTTCTTCAGAGCTCGCAGGATCACGCTCTGCCTACGCGTCGACCCACGGACATCAGGGCGTTGTCGACTTGCTGCGCGCCATGCGAGGCGCGGTGGATGAGGTGATCGAAGTCGCACGGGCCGAGAACATCGACGCCGACATTGTCAAGGACGGACTTCTTCATGTCGCCCGCAACAGTGCGCAGCTTGGCCGGCTGCAGGAGAGCCTCGAGTATGAAAAACTTTGGGGCGCGGGAGCGGACGACTTTGTTCTCCTGAGTCGCGCTGAACTGGACGCCCGAATCGTCGTTGAAGGTTCCCGAGGTGCCACTTACAGCCCTCACTGCGCCCGCGTCCAACCGGCCAAGCTCGTGCGGGGTCTCGCCGCCGCAGTGGAGCGGCTTGGAGTCTCCATCTATGAACAGACGACGGTGCGAGAGATCAAGCCTCAGACTGTCCACTCGGACCGGGGGATAGTCCGAGCGCCGATCGTTCTTCGCTGCCTGGAGGGATTCACTCCAAGCATCGAAGGTGAACGGCGCACGTGGTTGCCGATGAATTCCTCGATGATCATCACCGACCCTCTACCGGAATCGGTGATGTCCCAGATCGGGTGGGCAAGTGGAGAGCTGCTCGGAGACGCAGCTCACGCGTACATGTATGCCCAGCGCACCGCGGATAATCGAATCGCCCTCGGTGGCCGTGGCATCCCGTATCGGTATGGGTCCCGCACCGATGACAATGGTGAGACCCAGGGCTGGACGATCCGCGCTCTGACTGACTTGCTCCACGGCATGTTTCCCGCAGCAAGTGACGTTCCAATCGCTCAAGCCTGGAGCGGTGTCCTGGGTGTACCCCGTGACTGGTGCGCGACGATTGAACTCGACCAGGAAACTGGTCTCGGCACCGCGGGGGGCTACGTGGGCAGTGGGTTGACTACCACCAACCTTGCCGGTCGGACCCTCGCCGACCTCGTGCTCCGCCGTGACACCGAACTCACCCGACTCCCGTGGGTCGGGCGTCGCGTTCGCCCGTGGGAGCCTGAACCTTTGCGTTGGCTGGGTGTGCAAGCCATGTACACGCTCTATCGCGAAGCTGACCGTCGTGAATACGAACGGGACCTGCCGGGCACCAGCAAGATCGCACGTTTTGCGAATATGATCACGGGCCGCTGAACTGCCCATCAAGAGCAACGCCGATTAGGGAAAGGAAATATCGTGAGCGAAAACGAAGCCCTGGCCAGCGCGAAGACCGGCTCCGAGACCGTCAGTCTGCGTCACGTGATGGCAAATACTGTGGCCCTCCCGCAACCACAGTCCAAACCCACAAGCCGAACAGGTCAGATGGAATCGACGCTCAGCCTGTGGGTGGCCGGCCCCCACACCTCAACCGGGGTTTGGGAATGCGAGCCGGGCGAGTTCACCGCTGTGCGCGACACCTGCACCGAGGTTTGCCAAATCCTGAGCGGAACCGCCACGGTGCATGGTGACGACGGGACGAGCGTTCGCCTTGCAGCCGGCTCACTTCTTGTGCTCCCGATTGGGTGGCGCGGTACTTGGGTCATTCACGAGACGATCCGCAAGACCTATGTCCTCGTGGGGGCCGCGACCGAGCCCGAGCCCATTGCTGAACTGCGCTGAGCCCCGTGGAGCCGTCGTGCGGGTAGCTATCGTCGGGGCGGGATTGGCCGGATTGGCTGCGGCGAGCGAGTTGATGGATGCCGGGCACGACGTCCAGGTCTTTGAGGCGCGCGACCGGGTCGGAGGGCGGGTCTGGTCGGAATCGCTGCCCCTGCCCGACGGGCAGAGCGTTATTGTCGAGCGCGGCGCGGAATTCATTCTTCGCGGATACGACCTTCTTCGCAGCTATGTCGCCGAATTGGGTCTGAGCCTGGTCGACACGGGAATGAGCTATTACCTTCGCGAACCCCGCGGCGCCGGGGAAGTCGATTCCGCCGCGATGGTCGCGGCCGGGTCAAGGCTGACCGACGCCATTGGCGGGGACGAACGCTTGTCGATCAGCGACGTGCTGTCTAACCTCACGGTGTCTACGGATCTCGCCGAGGCCATACGATGCCGGGTCGAGATTTCCTGCGCTCTTGAGGCAGAATTCCTCGACAGCAGTGTCCTGGGACATGTGGCATCCCTGTCTCCTCTGCCCAGCCATCGCATCGCAGGAGGGAACCAGGGTCTGGCGCAGGCCCTCGCCGGGCGACTCGGTGATCGCCTGCATCTCAACACCCCGGTCAGAGCGATAGTGGCTGAGGGCGGAACCTGCGAGGTCCTAACCGACCTTGACACATATCGTGCCGACCACGTCGTGCTCGCCATTCCGCTGCCGCTGGTGAGCGAGTTATCCATCTCACCCGCGCTTCCGAGGTGGAAGCTGGACGCCCTGGCTCGGAGCGCCTACGGTGACGCTGCGAAGCTCCATATCCCCTTGGCGCGTTCGGTCCCCACGAGCGCCGTCATGAGTGTTCCCGACCGATATTGGTCCTGGACCGCTATCGATGGCACCGGGCGCGTACCAGCAGTTCTGAATTGCTTCGCTGGCTCAGCCACGGCCTTGGATCGGCTCGACGTTCGAGACGGACCGGACGCTTGGGTTGCACGTGTGAAGGAAACCCAGCCCGACATGCCTTTGGTCAGCGAAGGCGCCCTTCTCACCACGTGGTCGAATGACCCGTGGGCCAGAGGTGCGTATTCTGCGCACGGAACTGAATGCGCAGAACAAGACGTGGACGACCTGGGGAGACCCATTGGACCCCTGCATTTCGCGGGGGAGTACCTCGGAGGAGATTTCGCGGGCTTGATGGAGGGTGCGCTACGGAGTGGACGCGAGGCCGCAGCAGAGATACTCGATCGCCATGTGCGAGGCAGTCTCTGATGGCTGACTTCGCAGACATCGTATTCGTTGACGGCTGGATTTTCTCGGCGCCTCAGGACGCCCCGGTCCGCGCCGATGTCGCGGTAGCGGACGGTCGAATCATGGCGGTGGGGGCCGCAGAGGACATCGCGGCGCTCGTGGGAGAAAACACGGACGTCGTTCCGCTCACAGGCCGCCTGTTGTTGCCAGGATTTCAGGATGCTCACATCCATCCCGTCGCCGGGGGAATCGAACTGTTGCAGTGCGATCTCACCGGCGCGAAAGATGCAGAAGACTGCCTCCGGTTGATCGCTGACTACGCCCGTGCGCACCCACACGCAGAGTGGATCATGGGCGCCGGTTGGTCGATGGAGTTCTTTGCCGGCGGGACGCCGACCCGAGACCTGCTTGACGCTGTCATCCCGGGCAGGCCTGTCGCCCTCATGAACCGGGATCACCACGGCATGTGGGTCAACTCCCGTGCACTTGGGCTCGCCGGTGTCACAGCGGAAACCCCGGATCCCATCGACGGACGCATTGAGCGCACCCAGGGAGGCGAGCCAAGCGGCACGCTCCATGAAGGTGCGATGGATCTGGTCGGCCGCTTCGCACCGTCTGCAACGGGCGACCTCGCCGACCGCGGACTCTTGCGGGCGCAGGAGTATCTGCACAGCTTCGGCGTCACCTCCTGGCAGGATGCGCTCTTGGGGCGCGGCCTCGGAATGGAAGACGCAACCATGACTTACCTCGATGCGGTCGCCCGGGGCGAGCTGACCATGCGCACCATCGCTGCGATCTGGTGGGAGCGAGGTCGAGGGCTCGAGCAACTTCCCGAAATCATCGATCGACGAGCACGAATCCGCGACGCTGATCCATCCGGGCACTTCCGCGCGTCGGCCGTCAAGATCATGGTGGATGGCGTGCCAGAGAACTTCACGGCCGCCATGAGCCAGCCCTACCGGGATGCTCACGGCGACGTGACGGAGAATCTCGGCCTTTCATTCATCGATCCCGAGGATCTCAAGGTATGTGTGACGGCACTGGACGCAGCGGGGTTCCAAGTCCATTTCCAGGTTGCGTCCCCGTGAGTGGTGTGGTTTCCCGCTGTTGAGCGTTGCTCCGTCAACGTAAAGAGCCACCGTGGGATGGTCAGTGAGTACCGACTAAAGCAACTCACGAAG
>NZ_SOHO01000065.1:0-132106 GCF_004403225.1 Cryobacterium sp. Sr8
TGAACGAACTCGCGGATCTCCGCCGTGGTGAATCCTGGGCTTATCGACATTCCCCTGCCTCCTTCTGATCGTGAACTGACTCACAATCAGCCTGACGCAGAGGGCGTTTTGACAATGAGGGTACTTTTTCCGCATCTCAACCGCGCGGGGGCGCGGGGCGGGCGGGGATACTGGGATGAGACGAGCGGAAGGACACGCCATGGCCGCGGACACCCGGGATCCGAGCGCGGTTCGCGCGAATGCAATGGACGCGAGCACAGTTGATTCGAGCGCAGCCGGCGCGAGCACAGCTGAATCGAGCGCGACGGGCCCGAGCGCAGTTCGCGCGACCGTAATGGGCGCGAGCGCGTGGGACGCGCGCTACCGCGAGGCGGGCAGGGGCGCTGAGACCCGGCTCTGGTCGGCGCTGCCGCCCGGGATCCTCCTCGACACGGTGTCCGGCTGGGCGCCGGGCCGGGCGCTCGACCTGGCGACGGGTGACGGCCGCACCGCGATCTGGCTGGCGACGCAGGGCTGGAGCGTGACCGGCGTCGACTTCTCGGCCGAGGCAATCGGCCTCGCCCGGAAGCACGCCGACGACGCGGGAGCCGAGGTGACCTGGCTGGTCGCGGATGCCGTCAGCTGGGCCCCCGAGGAACGCTTCGACCTCGTCACGGTGATGTACCTGCACTTGCCGGAGGCGGACATCCGGCGCGTCCTCGCCCGGGCAGCGGCCTGGGTCGCTCCCGGCGGGCACCTGCTCGTCGTCGGGCACGACCGGTTGAACCTGGGGACGGGAGCACCCGGGCCGGGCAACCCGGACATCCTGTACACCCCCGAAATCCTGAGCTCGTCGGCCGGCGACCTGGACGTGCTGCGCTGCGAGACGGTCCCCCGCGACCTCGCCACGGATCCCGAGGGGCCCGATGAAGCGCACGCCGCCCCCCGCGTCGCCCTCGACACCATCCTCGTCGCCTCTGCCCGGCCCCGGATCCAGTCCTGAAGCGCCAGCCCGCCGATTGAGATGCGGACAAAGTACCTTCCGCGCGCCCGGGAAGGTACTTTGTCCGCAACTCAGCGCCGCGAGGGGCCAGCGCAGAGAGGCCAGCGCAGAGAGGCCAGCGCAGAGAGGCCAGCGCAGAGAGGCCGCCGCCCCGGGCGGGGCGACGGCCTCAGGATCTGCCGGACCTGCAGGACCTGCCGGACCGCCTACTTACGCACGAGCGTCGCCACGGTGAAGCCGCCGGCGGCGATCGTAACTCGTCCGGTGCTGGTGATCGTGTCGCCCCGGGTCGGGACGAGTCGGCCGCTGGAGTCGTAGACCCGCTGAACGAGCTTGTAGCCTTTCGGCACCACGACCGTGCGCAGGCTCGACACGGTGGCCGCGCTGACGTAGAGGGTCGAGTCCCCGGCCGGCCCGGAAACGGACACGGTCGAGACCAGCGGCTGGATCAACAGCGCGTCGAGCGATGCGTCGCCGTTGCTCGTGCCGACGACGCTGGTGGCGCCGGCCGGCAGGGTGCGGCCCAGTGCGAACGGGAACAGCTTGCCCGGGGCGTCCGTGATGCCCTGGTCACCCGCGCCGCCGTTGGGCGTGCTGCCCAGGGCGGTCGTGCCGGCGGCCCAGCGCGTGGCCCCGGCGGGTGCCACGGCCTGGTTCACGATCGGGTAGACGTTGCGAGCCTGGTCGGCGGCGGGAACGGGGATGCTCACGGAGCCGCCGGCGCCGAGCGCCACGTACGCGCCCTTCGACCAGTTGGCCTCGCCCGTCCAGGCGGACGGGGGCGTCACAACGGATCCGGCGCCGCTGACGGCTCCGGATTCGGCCTCGACCACGCTCAGTCCCTTCGTGGCGACGGTCTCGTCGATGCCCAGCGCCTTCGTCTTCAGCGCCGGGTTCGCGTCCAGCACGAGCATGGAGAGCAGCGCGTGGATGGTCGATTCGGCACCCGAGTTGTGGTTCACCCGGCCGTCGTATTCGATCCCGTCGACCGTGGTTCCGGTGGTCGGGTCGTAGGCCGGGGCACCGCTGCGGTTCGCACCGAAGTACCAGCCGGCCGTGATCGCTGCCACGTCGAGCAGCCCGGGGGCCTTCGCGGCCTTCGCGGTCGCCACCAGCCCCTGCAGCCTCGAGTCGACGCCATAGGCGATCTGCGCCTCGCCCGGCGTGGGCGTCCAGGCGTTGTCCGGTCCGCCGGCGGCGAGCAGTTGCGGCGTGAACTGGGCGGCATCCTTGATGGCCGCGGTCAACAGGTCGCTGCGGCCGAGCACGTCGGCGGCCGTGGCGACGGCGGCCGGGGCCATCCCGCCCCAGGCGTGCCAGAGCGTCTGCGACTTGTTCCACGGCAGCATTGCCCCGTACAGCCACTGGTTCACGGAACCGGAAGACATCCCGGCAACCCCCTCGGTCAGCCGGGTGAGCGCGGTGGCGGCGAGGTCGTCGCCGGGCGCGACTCTCGTGTATGCGGAGAGCCCGAGCACGGCCTCGGCGGAGGCGTCGGCCCCGCCGGCGATGAGCCAGGCAGGAACGTGCACGCCGTCGGCGATGTCGAATGTGCCGTACTTGCCGAGCGACTGCCGGTTCAGCGCGTCGAGGGACAGGTGGAGGCGATCCTGGAGGAAGGCGGCGAAGTCCGGATCGGCATCCTTGAAGGCCGCGTAGCCCTCGCCGAGTGCCCAGACGGTGCGGGCCACCCAGTACGACTCCGCGGAGTCGCTCGGATCCGGCAGCTCTTTCGGCGTGGCGCTGGGGGTCAGCGTGCCGTCGGACTGCTGCCAGAGGATCACGTTGCCGGCGTTGGGGCCGGACGCGGTCTGCAGGTACGTCAGCGAGCGCAGGGTCTCGAAGGCGTGCTCGCGACTGCCGGCGTCGCCGGTCTGCTGCCAGTGGCGCAGGTAGACCACGGCCGTGCGGGCGATGTCGTCCGCGTTGTATGCGCCCTGGCTCCAGTAGCCGGTCGCGGGGTCGAGCGATCCACCGCCGACGCGGCCGTAGCTGCCGTCGGGCTTCTTGTCGGCATACGTCCACGGGGCCTGCGCCGTCGGCCTGGTGTCGAGCTGATACGTCGTGTGGCCCGGGGCCTCGGCCAGCGGAACGGTGTCGAGCAGGAAGTTCAGGTGGTTCAGGTTGGTCAGCGCCGGCGCCGACTGGGCGGCGCCGGGAACAACGGATGCCACCGGTGCGGCGAGCGCGGCGGTGGCCGTTCCAGCTCCCAGCAGCAGCATCGACACCGCGGCGACGAGCGCCACCGGCCTCGTCAGTGATCGTGAGCGAACATCTTTGTACGTCATTTGTCTCTCCTGGTTCGGGCATCATTGCCGGCCTCCGCGCGGGCAAATCACTCGGGCCCGCGTCCCTGAACCGGTTAAGCCTCCTTAACTAAACCGGTTAAGAGAACCGATGTCAAGGAATCCCGGCGCGTCGGATCGGGCCGCGCGGGAGGCCCCGGCAGGAGGCTGAGGCCGCCGGAACCGCGCCCGGCCATTCGTTGACTTGCGGAGAAAGTACCTTCCGCGGCCCGACGAAGGTACTTTCTCCGCGACTCAACCCGGAAACGGCGCGAACCCTAGAGGGTCGCGGCCAGGCCGGCCGACTGCTGGCCGAACTCGCTCAGGGTGGCCTCGATCGTCGCGTAGGCCCAGCGGTACGCGGCATCCTCTCACCGACGAGGACCGCGCGCCCTGGCTCGAGACCATCTCGTCGTGGATCATCGAGCACACCATGGCCGGCGTGCCGGGCATCATCACCTGCTCGGCGCTCAAGCGCCGCTACCGCGACGTGCTGCGCGAGAAGAACGTGATCTTCGTTCACCTGGACGGGTCGAGGGAACTCCTCGGCCGGCGGCTCGCCGCCAGGCTGGACCACTACATGCCGCCATCGCTGCTCGATTCGCAGGTGGCGACCCTCGAGGTGCCGGGGGACGACGAACGGGCGATCACGATCGACGCCGGCCGCGCCCCGGCCGAGGAGGCCGCCGAAGTCGTTCGGCGGCTCGGCTCACCCCGGCCGAGGAGGCCGCCGAAGTCGTTCGGCGGCTCGGCTCACCCCGCGCGCCGGCTCGTCGAGCTTCGGCGCGGCGGAACCCGGCAGGTCGTCGGCGAGGCGAGGGAGTGCGGGGCAGGGTGGCGCGGAGCCCCCTCGCTGAGTTCACTCGGCCGAGCCCGGGCGGGGCCGGGGGGCCGGGGCCGAGGGCCGGCCGGGCATCAGAACCTACCCTCACGTTAGGGTAGAGTGGTAAGTCTGGAATCCCGCGGAAGGAGAATCCATGACTCAGCTCACTGACGTCTCCAAGCCACAGGTGCAGAGCTCCCCGGCGCACAACCCGGAGGCACAGAACCCCCAGGTGCAGGCGGAAGCCACCCGCCGGCGCGCCTTCGCCGTGATCTCCCACCCCGACGCCGGCAAGTCAACGCTCACCGAGGCGCTGTTGCTGCACGCCCGCGCGATCACCAGCGCAGGCGCGACCCACGGCAAGGCCGGCCGACGCGGAACCGTGTCGGACTGGATGGCCATGGAACAGGCCAGAGGCATCTCGATCACCTCCGCGGCCATCCAGTTCGAGTACCGCAACAGCGTGATCAACCTGGTCGACACCCCCGGCCACGCCGACTTCTCCGAGGACACCTTCCGCGTGCTCTCGGCCGTCGACGCCGCGGTCATGCTCGTGGACGCGAGCAAGGGCCTCGAGGTGCAGACCATGAAACTCTTCGCCGTCTGCAAGCAGCGCGGCATCCCGGTGATCACGGTGATCAACAAGTGGGACCGGCCCGGATCCGCCGCGCTCGACCTGATGGACGAGATCCGCACCCGCACCGGCCTGGTGCCCACCCCGCTGACCTGGCCCGTCGGCATCGCCGGCGACTTCCGAGGCGTGATCGAACGCTCCACCGACGAGTTCATCCGCTTCACCCGCACCGCGGGCGGCGCGACCACGGCGGACTCCGAGCGGATCAGCGCCGCCGTCGCGGCCACCGAAGAGGGCGATGCCTGGGTCGCCGCCGCCGAGGAATCCGAGCTGCTGGCCGAGGAAGACCAGAACCACGACCAGGCCCGGTTCCTGGCCGGAGAAACGACCCCGGTGCTCTTCTCCGCGGCCGTGCTCAACTTCGGCGTGCAGCACATCCTCGACACGCTCGTCGACTTAGCCCCGGCCGCCGAGGCCAGGGAGGATGCCGGCGGCGGCCACCGGGCGGTGAGCTCGGAGTTCTCCGGCTTCGTCTTCAAGGTGCAGTCCGGCATGAACTCGTCGCACCGCGATTACGTCGCGTTCGTTCGGGTCTGCTCCGGACAGTTCCGCCGTGGCATGATCGTCACCCACGCCGCCTCCGGCCGGCCGTTCGCGACGAAATACGCGCAGCACCTGTTCGGCAAGGAACGCGAGGTGGCCGACGAGGCCTGGCCCGGCGACATCGTCGGACTGGTCAACGCCTCCGCGCTCCGCGTCGGCGACACCATCTTCGAGGGCGATGCCGTCACCTTCCCGCCGCTGCCGATCTTCGCCCCCGAGCATTTCCGGGTCGTGCGCCCCGCGGACACGAGCAAGCACAAGCAGTTCCGCCGCGGTATCGACCAGCTGGACCACGAGGGCGTCATCCAGGTCATGCGCTCGGAGCTCCGCGGCGACCAGGCTCCCGTGCTCGGCGCGGTCGGCCCGATGCAGTTCGAGGTCGTCGAAGAGCGGATGACCCACGACTTCGGCGCGGCCATCCGGATGGAGGCCCTGCCTTACCAGCTGGCCCGCCGCACCGACAAGGAAAGCGCCCTCATCCTCGGCCACGACCGGCAGGTCGAGGTGCTGATGCGCACCGACGGCACCCTGCTCGCCCTCTTCAGCACGCCCTGGCGCCTGCGCAACACCGAGCGGGACCACCCGGAGATCCTCCTGGAAGACCTCGCCGCCGGCGCCCCGACTCCCTAACCTCCGCTCAACCCCGCCATCCTCTTCGCCGAACCGTGAGTTTGGCACCTTCCCGGGCCCAACGAAGGTGCCAAACTCACAGTTCGGCGGATGGGTTAAGCGACAAACGGCGAGGCCCCCGTGGGGGCCTCGCCGTTTGTTTCGCCGCGGGGGTTAGGCGTCGACGACGATCGAGGTGATGACGGGGTGGCGGCGGTACTTGCGCTGCATCCACCGGGTCACGCTGTCGCTGAAGATGTGCTCGAGTGCCGGGCCATCGACGATCTTGATCTTGTTGGCGGCCCGCATCGCGTCGTCGATCGCCTTGGTCGCGCCGCGAACCCACTCGGCGTCGTGCACGAAACCGCGGGAGATGAACTCCACCGGCTCGGCCAGCAGCCCGGTCTTCGTGTTGAGGATGCCGAGGATGGTGATCGCGCCCTCTTCGGCGAGCTTCACCCGGTGCGCCATGGCCTCCTGCGAGGCCTTCTGCGCGTCCTCGCCGCCGACGGTCATGCCGTCGACGAAGACGAGCTCGACCGGCACGCGGCCGGTGATCCGGGCCTTGCCGTCGATCAGGTCCACGACAACGCCGTCTTCCACGATCAGCACACGGTCGGCGTCGACGCCGGTGCGGATGGCGAGGTCCGCGTTGGCCTTGAGGTGGCGCCATTCACCGTGCACCGGCATGACGTTCGTCGGCTTCACGAGGTTGTAGCAGTAGACGAGTTCGCCGGCGCTGGCGTGGCCGGACACGTGCACCCGGGCGTTGCCCTTGTGCACCACGTTGGCGCCCCAGCGGGTCAGTCCGTTGATCACGCGGTAGATCGCGTTCTCGTTGCCGGGGATCAGCGAACTGGCCAGCAGCACCGTGTCGCCCTCGCCGATCTTGATCACGTGCTCGCGGTTGGCCATGCGGGACAGCGCGGCCATGGGCTCGCCCTGCGAGCCGGTGCAGATGAGCACGACCTTGTCGTCCTTCATCCGTTCGAGCGCCTTCATGTCCACGATGAGGCCCTTGGGGATGGTGAGGAAGCCCAGGTCGCCGGCGATGCCCATGTTGCGCACCATCGAGCGGCCGACGAACGCGACCTTGCGGTTGCTGCGGACCGCGGCGTCGATGACCTGCTGGATGCGGTGCACGTGGCTGGCGAAGCTCGAGACGATGATGCGGCGCGGCGCGGTGCGGAACACCGCGTCGATGGCGGGCCGGATCTCTTCCTCGGTCACCGTGAAGCCGGGAACCTCGGCGTTGGTCGAGTCGGTCAGGAACAGGTCGACGCCCTCTTCACCGAGTCGGGCGAAGCCGGGGAGGTCGGTCAGGCGTTTGTCGAGCGGGAACTGGTCCATCTTGAAGTCGCCGGTGTGCAGCACGAGGCCGGCCTCGGTGCGGATCGCGATCGCGAGTCCGTCGGGGATGGAGTGGTTCACGGCCAGGAACTCGAGGTCGAACGGTCCGGCGCTGCGGCGCTGGCCTTCCTCGACCTGCACCAGGCGCGGCGTGATGCGGTGCTCCTGCAGCTTGGCGCTGAGGAAGGCGAGGGTGAGCTCGGATCCGATGACGGGGATGTCCGACCGCTCGCGCAGCAGGTACGGCACGCCGCCGATGTGGTCTTCGTGCCCGTGCGTGAGCACGATCGCTTCGATGTCCTGGAGGCGGTCCCTGATGGCCGAGAAGTCAGGCAGGATCACGTTGATGCCGGGCTGGTTCTCTTCGGGGAAGAGCACGCCGCAGTCGACGATGAGGAGCTTGCCCTTGTGCTCGAACACGGTCATGTTGCGACCGATTTCGCCCAGTCCTCCGAGCGCGATGACGCGGAGGCCGCGCTTCGGCAGGGGCGGCGGGGTGGACAGGTCGAGTTCGTGGTTACTCATGGATCTCATTTCTCAAATGTGAGACCGCGCGTCGAGCGGGTCTCGATAGTCGGTGCCCACGGGAGCGGGCGATCCGTCGTGCATGTCTGGGGCGGCCCGGTCGGCGTTCGCCGGTCGGGCCGGGGTGGAGTGTTATTGGTGACGCAAAAGTTCGAGGAACTCGTCGGCCATGTGGAGCTGCTCCTGGAGCTTCTCCCGCCGCGAGACGGCCTGCCCGATGAATTCTTCCAGTTCCAGGCGGACATCGGCATTGTCAGTGCCGGCGGCGCCGTTTTGCAGGGTGCCGATCACCCGCAGCAGCTCGATCATCTCGTCGAGGGTGAAGCCGAGCGGCTTCATCCGTCGGATGAGGTTCAGCCGGGAGAGGTCGTCCTGGGAGTACAGGCGGAACCCGCCGTGGGTGCGACCGGAAGCCTTGAGGAGACCGATCTCGTCATAGTGACGGATGGTGCGCAGCGACAGTCCGGTCTTCTCGGCGAGTTCGCCGATGTGCATCGTCATGGTCACCGTGCCCGTGGGCGCGTCCGGCGCCGTGTTTCCCGTCATTCCGCACCCCCTCTTCATCGCTGAATAACACACTACCCTAACGTTAGGGTAGTGTTCGGCGCGTCAACCACCTCCGGCCTTCGGCCCCGGTGCCCTAGATTTGTTCCCCTAGGCAAGGGAGCACTCATGACGAGTTGGCGGATCCGGGACTTCCACGCGGACGACCTCGACGGCATCCTGGGCCTGTGGGAGGAAATCAAGGCCTCCAGGGCGGAGCCGGTCTACGGGCTCTCCGAGGTGCTGGCGTCCTGCCAGAAGGACCACGCCGTCGTCGCGGTGCACGGCGACGAGGTCATCGGTGCGGCCGTGGGGCGCGCGGCGCACGCCCAGGGCTGGATCGTCTTCCTGGCCACCACCGAGTCGTGGCAAAGCCAGGGCATCGGCACGGCCCTCCTGGCGGCCCTCGAACGACGGATGGCCCCGGCCGGCCTGACGAAACTGTCCGCGCTGATGCCGGAAACGCCGACCCGGGTCGACGCGTTCCTCAACCGCGGTTTTGAGGTCAAGAAGAATCTGCGCTACTTCGAGCGGCACATCCCGGTGCAGCGGGAGGAGCTGAAGTCGCTCAGCGAACTGGGCGGGCGCGTGCTGCCGCGGGACCTCTGGGCCGCCGTCGGCGGGATGGCCAGGGAGAAGGAACTGCTCGAGCGGCGCCTGGTGATGCCGCTGGCCAAGCCGGACATGGCCGAGCAGTACGGCGTCGTCCCCCCGAAGGCCGTGGTGCTCTTCGGCCCTCCCGGCACCGGCAAGACGACGTTCGCCAAGGCGATCGCCTCGCGCCTGGAGTGGCCGTTCGTCGAGGTCTTCCCCTCCCGGCTCGCCGCCGATCCACTGGGCCTGGCCGGGGCGCTCCGGGAGACGTTCCGCAAGATCTCCGAGCTCGAACACGTGGTCGTCTTCATCGACGAGGTCGAAGAGATCGCGGCCCAGCGCGGGGGCGAGCCGCCCTCGGCGCTTCAGGGCGTCACCAACGAGCTGCTCAAGATCATCCCCGCCTTCCGGGAGCAGTCCGGCCGGCTCCTGGTCTGCGCCACGAACTTCGTCCGGGCCCTCGACTCGGCGTTCCTGCGGCACGGGCGGTTCGACTATGTGATCCCGATCGGCCTGCCGGACGAGGCCGCCCGCCAGGCCATCTGGGAGCGGTACGTCCCGCCGACCGTGGCGGACACCGTCGACCTGGGCGCGCTCGTGGCCGCCAGCGCCGGATTCTCACCGGCCGACATTGAATACGCCGCCCGGAGGGCCTCCCAGGAGGCCCTGGAACAGGCGCTCTTCGGCGGCGAGGAGTCCCCGCCGGAGGGCCCCGGCACCGGGCACTACCTCTCTGCCATCGATGCCACCCGCACGACGGTCTCGTCGCAGGTCGCCGCGGAGTTCCTCGAGGACATCGAGCGGCTCGCCCGACTCTGAGCCGGCGCAGGGCCCTGGCAGCGCGCAGGCAGCTCGGCTAGAGTCGGCCGGATGCGCTCACCATTGCCCGATGCCGGCCTGGCCCAGGACGAACCGATTCGCGGCGGAGGATTCGTGCGGGTGCGCGGCGCCCGTGAGAACAACCTGCGGGGCGTCGACCTCGACGTGCCCCGCGACGCGATCGTCGCTTTCACGGGAGTCTCCGGCTCCGGCAAGTCCTCCCTGGCGTTCGGGACCATCTTCGCCGAGGCCCAGCGGCGTTTCTTCGAGTCCGTGGCTCCCTACGCCCGCCGGCTCATCCAGCAGGGCCATACCCCCCAGGTCGACGAGATCACCGGCCTTCCGCCCGCGGTCGCCCTCCAGCAGCGTCGGGGCACACCGAGTTCGCGCTCCACCGTCGGCACGCTCACCACCCTCTCCAACTCCCTGCGAATGCTCTATTCCCGCGCCGGCACATATCCCCCGGATGCCGTCGGGCGGCTGGAATCCGACTCCTTCTCGCCCAACACCGCGATGGGCGCCTGCCCGGATTGCCACGGCCTCGGCACCATGCACACCGTCAGCGAGTCCTCGCTCGTGCCCGACCCGAGCCTGAGCGTTCGCGACGGAGCCATCGCGGCCTGGCCGGGCGCCTGGCAGGGCAAGAACCTGCGGGACATCCTGATCGCCCTCGGCTACGACGTGGACACGGCCTGGCGCGACCTGCCCCGCCAGGCGCGGGACTGGATCCTCTTCACCGACGAGCAGCCCGTCGTGCAGATCACCCCGCAGCGGGACCGGGTGGCCAAGCCGTACCAGGGCAGGTTCTGGAGCGCGAAGAGCTACGTCCTGCACACGCTGGCCGATTCGAAGAGCCAGACGATGCGGCAGCGCGTGCTCCGTTTCGTCGAAACCGGACCCTGCCCCCTCTGCGGAGGCAGCGGCCTGAAGCCCGAGGCCCTCGC
Source organism: Cryobacterium sp. Sr8 (assembly GCF_004403225.1). Taxonomy (NCBI): domain Bacteria; kingdom Bacillati; phylum Actinomycetota; class Actinomycetes; order Micrococcales; family Microbacteriaceae; genus Cryobacterium; species Cryobacterium sp. Sr8. Next base: position 10,652 of record NZ_SOHO01000065.1, read on the forward strand.
GGTCACCTTCGCCGGGCGCACCATCGCGGAGGTGAACGCACTGCCGCTCACGGCGCTGGCCGACGTCATCCGCCCCACCGCCGAGCTGAAAGAGGCCTCCGCTGCGAGCAGTTCGGCGTCATCCGGCGAGCTGACCGAGGTCGCCGTGACGCTCACCCGGGATCTGCTTCGCCGGGTCGAGGTGCTGGTCGAGCTGGGGCTGGGCTACCTCAGCCTCGGCCGGGCCACCCCCACCCTGTCGCCGGGCGAAATGCAGCGCCTGCGCATCGCCACCCAGCTGCGCTCCGGACTCTTCGGCGTCATCTATGTGCTGGATGAGCCCTCGGCCGGCCTGCACCCCGCCGACGCCGAGCCCCTGTTGCTCGTTCTCGAACAGCTGAGGAGCGCCGGCAACTCCGTCTTCGTCGTCGAGCACAATATGGATGTCGTCCGGCGGGCCGACTGGGTCGTCGACGTCGGGCCCCACGCGGGCGAGGGCGGCGGCGCCGTGCTCTACAGCGGCCCGGCGGCCGGCCTGGCCGAGGTGACCGCGTCGGTGACCCGCCGGTTCCTGTTCCCCGGCGGCTACCCGTCGACTCCGGCCCGCGCCCTCCGGGAGCCGCAGGATTGGCTGCGCCTGCGCGGGATCACCCGGCACAATCTCCAGGGCCTCGACGCGGACATCCCGATCGGGGTGCTCACCGCCGTGACCGGCGTCTCGGGGTCGGGCAAGTCCACGCTGGTCAGCCAGGTGCTCGCCGACGCGGTCGGCAGCCGACTGCGCTCCGCGCCCGACGACACGGATGCCGCGGAGCAGGGCTCCGACGCGGACGCCGATGCCGGCGGCGGTGACCGGCCGAGGATCGACGAGGTCACCGGCCACGGCGCGTTCGACCGGCTGGTGCGGGTGGACCAGAAACCCATCGGTCGCACGCCGCGCTCGAACCTGGCCACCTACACGGGCCTGTTCGACGCCGTTCGCGCGGCCTTCGCGGCCACCGAGACCGCCCGCGCCCGCGGCTACGGCGCCGGCCGGTTCTCGTTCAACGTCGCCGGCGGTCGCTGCGAAACCTGCCTGGGTGAGGGTTTCGTCGCCGTCGAGCTCCTGTTCCTGCCGGGCAGCTACGCGCCCTGCCCGGCCTGCCTCGGCTCGCGCTACAACGCCGAAACGCTCGAGGTCACGTACCGGGGCAAGACCGTCGCAGAGGTGCTGGGGCTCACGGTCACCGCCGCGGCCGCGTTTCTGGCCGACGTGGCCCCCGCCGCCCGAAGCCTGGCCACCCTGGCGGAGGTGGGGCTCGGCTACCTGCGGCTGGGCCAGCCGGCCACGGAGCTCTCCGGCGGCGAGGCGCAGCGGATCAAGCTCGCCACCGAACTGCAGCGGGCGTCCCGCGGGCACACGCTCTACCTGCTCGACGAGCCGACGACCGGGCTGCATCCTGCGGATGTCGAACTGCTGCTGACCCAGCTGGACCGGCTGGTCGAGGCGGGCAACACCGTCGTCGTCGTCGAACACGAGATGGACGTCGTGGCGGCCGCGGACTGGGTCATCGACCTCGGCCCGGCCGGCGGGGACGCGGGCGGGCGCATCATCGTCGCCGGCGCCCCCGCGACCGTCGCGGAGCATCCGACCAGCAGGACTGCGCCGTACCTCGCCGCGCGGATGGCCGCCTCGGCCCCGGGCGAATCGACGGCCTGAGGCGCTAGGGCTGGCCGGCCCGCTGGACCAGCCAGGAATACGGGTCAGTGGGCGTGGCGCCGTCGAGGAGGATCTCGAAGTGCAGGTGCGGACCCGTGCTCTGGCCGGTGGTGCCGACCTGGCCGAGCGTCTGCCCGACAGCGACGGATTGTCCCTGGCTGACGGCGAGGCTGCCCTCCTGCATGTGGCCGTACAGGCTGCTCACGAGCCGGCCGTCGACCTTGTGGTCGAGGATGACGTGCACGCCGAGGCCGCCATTGTCATAGGCGATGGCGAAGCGCACGGTGCCGGCGGCGACCGCGTGGATCGGCGTGCCCGCGCCGGGATTCATGTCCAGTCCCTTGTGGAACGTGGAGCAGCCGGAGCAGGGGGCTTCGCGGGGGCCGTAACCTCCCGCGATCGGGACCCGGCCCGGGAACGGCCAGCGGACAGCGGCCCCGCTGGTGGCGCCCGCGGCGGCCGAGGCAACCGCGGCCCTGGGCTTCGGCTTCGGCGGCGCGGCCTTGGTGGTGTACCCGTCGCGCACGATCGTGACGGTCGACGCGTTGCTGACCGGCAGGGTCTGGGCTCCGACGCGGGACGCGGGGGACGCAGACCCGAGCGTGTCGACCGAGTCGGCATTCACGGCGTGTGCCGGCAGGGACACGCTCACGGTGAGGAGCGCGGTGAGAACCATGGCGGCGGTGCCGGCAGCGCTCTGGCGTAGTGTCGCCGGAATCCCGCTACTCATGGGCACCCAGCATCGGGGCGCCCTGCGTGGGGGCATGGTTCAGCAGCAAAATTGTAGGCATGGGCGTCATCTCTCGTGTCGCGACAGGCGCGCGCGAACGCGGTCAGGTCAGGTGGCTGAGGACCCTCGCGCCGAACAGAAGGCAGTTTCAGCCGGGACTGGGGCCGGAAAGCTGCGCGAACTGTCGGGGAAGATGTCCTTCAATGCGACCGGCAGGTCTCCATGACGCCAAGCGCATATTCATTGAGGTTACGCGCTGACCCTGAGAGAACGGTGATTCCTGCTCACTTTCCCGCGAGCGACCTGTCTAGGGCTTGCGCGAAGCACCTTCCGGCTCGATGGGTTCGGGAGTGATTCGAAGCCCCGCCGGCGTGTTCGAGAGCTGCACGAGTTCCTCGAGCCAGGCTCGGTTCAGGCTGGGTTCCCTGCCGCCGAAGAACTCGAACTGCAGCGGGATGGCCGGGTGCAGCCAGATGGAACTGTGTCCGCTCCCCGACGCGGCCGAGTTGTCCCAGGAGAAGGTGAAGCTTTCGCCTCGGCGCAACTTGGCCACGATGACGACCTTGAGGTGCGCCAGCACGCGATCGTCGAAGTCGACGGCGATCGACGGCGTTCCGTAAATGAACTTACCCATGGGCTTCCTCCTCGTTGAGGCCATTCTCGATGTTGGCCACCTCGCGGTTGAAGGCTGCGGCGTCCTTCTCGGCCTGGAGCGACGGTTTGGACACGGCCACGATCCCGATCTGCGGCAGGTCGGGCACCGGGAAGAGCCGGGCTTCCTCATCCTCCGCCGAGAGGGGATCGGCGTCCGACACGTCGAGTTGGGTGCCCGGGCCGAGCAGAAGGGTGTGCGTGGTCGTTGTGCCGTCCGACTCGAGCACGGGGATCTCCACTGCCACGCTGCCGGCGTCGCCGGCGACGCCGGTCGCGAACGTGAGAAGCGCCTCGGCAACCGCGCTGCCGGTGATGAGCGACCCGCCCGCGTACGTTATGCGTTTCATGCTTAGACCCTAGCCGCCGAGATCAGGCCCGGGGGGCCGGGCTTGACATAGCGGTAGTACTCGATGCCCTCGTCGTGGAAGTCCGGCCCGGTCGATGTTCCCAGCCTGTCGACCACGAACTCGTCGCCGGAGAGCACTGTGACGAGGTCGGAGCGATGTCCGTCATGCACGGCGATGTATTGCGCCTCGGTCAGGTCGACCGGGGCGGCCAGGGCGCTCTCGAAGTTGATTCGGGCCGCTGCGGCCTGCCAGCCCGGAACGACCCGCATCGGCAGGGCCTCCGCCGCGTCGCCGCTGCCATACCCGAGGGCGAGCCACTCCTGGCCGGCGAGTTCGAGCCCGTCGGCCCTCGCCTCCCGCAGACCGGAGGCGAGCCACGCCGGGAGTGCCGCCGTGTACAGGTTGCCGAGGTCACGCATGGCTTCGGAGCCGAGGCCGAGTTTGTCGTCCACCAGGGTTCCCCAGATCGCGGTGGTCCTCAGGTGCTTCCGCAGTCGCCGGCTCAGCGGGAAGGCGTCGCCGGTGAAGTCGGCGGGGTCCAACGCGCCGCCGCGGACCGGTGCGGGATCCCGGAGCTCAGCGATCAGGAGGTCCGCATCGATGCCGGCGTCCGCACAGTGGGCGCGGAGCTCACCCTGGCCCGACTCCTCGTCGTCCGCGAGCGCGAAGAGCCAGGCCATCACCCACCCGGTCGCGGGCATCTGGTGGTACGGACGGTGCATGAACACCGCGTCGACCTCGCGGAAGTAGTCGAGGCTGCGACCGGGGCGCTTGCGCAGCATGGCCGCCACGGCGTGATGGGTGGCGTCGATGTAGCAGCTGGTGGAGTAGCGCCCGTTGAACACCGGAAGGTCCTGGACCTGGCCGTCCTCGCGGGGCGGCTGGTCGCGAAAACGCGCGAACGGTTTGCGGAAATCGGCCACGCGGTAGGCGGAGTCGCTGCCCGCGCCGGCCAGGTCCACCTCCAGCAGGCGGGCCTCGCCTTCCAGGAGCAGGGCGACGGCTCCGGCACCCTGGGTGGGCTCGCCGGTGCCCCCGCGGGCGTATTCGGCGATGTCGGCGCAGACGACGATCGCCTGGCGACCCGCGCCGTCGGCGGCCAGGTAGCGCACGGCCGCCTTGACCCCGTACACGCCGCCGAGGCAGGCGTGCTTGAATTCGGGCACTTCGCAGTCGCGCGCCAGTTCCGGCATCCCGTTGGCCCGGAGGGCCTCGTTGACCATGCCCTTGATGATGACCGCCCCGGCGGAGTTGTCGCTGCTGGATTCGGTACCGAGGGCCAGAAGGCCGATGCCGGCCGGGTCGATGTCGTAGTCCAGGATCAGCCGCCAGACCGCGTTGGCCGCGAGCGTGTAGATGCTCTGCCCGGGGCCGCGCATCCGGAAACTACGACCGACCACGGTCCGGATCTTGTTCCAGGGCTGGTCGTTCCACTCGCACCAGGCGTCCAGCCGCACCCGGTAGGGCGGGACGTACAGGGAGATTCCACTAATTCCAGGCGTCAACTGTTTCCACTTCACGTTTCGGGTGGTTCGCGTCCGCGTCGGGTCGCGAACGCACCCCTCCATTATTCAGCGATCGGTTTGCGAAGTGTGGACCACAATCCATTTCGACGGCGACACCGGCAGCGGCGAGCCACCGGCTAAAATCAAGGGAATCCGATCGGAGCATCACTGTGGATCAACCCCTCGGCGGTGGCGCCACCGCCGTGGCCCGCGCACACAGCAATATTGCCCTGGTCAAATACTGGGGCAAGCGAGACGCCGCGCTGAACACTCCCGCCGTTGGTTCGATCTCGGTCACCCTGGCTGCGCTGTACACCGATACGAGGGTGACGTTTCGCCCCGATCTCTCCGGCGATGAGTTCTGGCTGGACGGATCCCGGACCGACGCCACGCGGGTCAGCCGCGTGCTCGACCTGGTGCGCCGGCGGGCCGCCACCGACCGGTACGCCGTCGTCTCGTCGACGAACAACTTTCCGACCGGAGCGGGACTCGCCTCGTCGGCATCCGGCTTCGCCGCCCTCGCGGTGGCCGCGGCCGGCGCAAGCGGCCTCACGCTGGCCGACCGGGAACTGTCGATCCTGGCGCGCCACGGCTCCGGGTCGGCGGCCCGGTCCATCTTCGGGGGATTCGCCGAGATGCACGCCGGCGTCGCCGCCGATGGGTCGGACTCATACGCGGAACAACTGCTCGAGCCGGCCGACTGGCCGTTGTCGGTCGCCGTGGCCATCACCGAGCGCGGCGAGAAGTCGATCAATTCCACAATCGGAATGGTCGAAAGCGCGGCCACGTCGCCGTACTACCAGGCCTGGCAGGACTCCGCCGCCGACGATCTCGCCGAGATGCGGGCCGCCATCGCAGCCCGGGACTTCGCCCGGCTCGGGGAGCTGTCCGAGTACAACTGCCTCAAGTTGCACGCGCTGATGCTGTCCACCCGGCCCGCCCTCATCTATTGGAACGCCGCCACCGTCGCCGCCATGCACGCCGTGCGCGGGCTGCGCGCCGACGGCGTGCCGGCCTACTTCACCATCGACGCCGGACCGCAGGTGAAGGTGCTCTGCCTCCCGGCCGACTCCGCGGCCGTCCGGGGCGCGCTGGCACTCGTCCCCGGGGTGCACGAAGTGCGGATGAGCGCACTCGGCCCGGGCGCGCACCGGCTGGAGTGAGCATGGTGTCCATCAGTACGTCCGCGCCCGGCAAGCTCTTCCTGCTCGGCGAGTACGCCGTTCTTGACGGGGCCCCGGCGCTCCTGGCGGCCGTAGACCGCCGCGCCCGGGTGACGATCAGCGACTCGGAATCCGGCTCCTGGCAGGTGAGCGCGCCGAACCTGGGCATCGTGAACCTCGCCCTCGGCGGCGACGGCGGCCTGCCGTCGGGCCTCGATGCCGCCGGGCGCTCGAAGCTTCGGGTGTTCGACGCGGTGCGTGAGGCCGTCCTGGCTCGCGCTCCTCGCCCGGCCCGGCCGCTCGCGATCACGATGGACAGCGGCGCGCTCTCGCGGGGCGGCCACAAGCTGGGGCTGGGGTCGAGCGCCGCCGTCGCCGTCGCTCTGACCGCCGCACTGGCCACCGCGCTGGACCTCGACCTCGACCGGGAGGCGCTGTTCCGCCTGGCCGAGCAGGCTCATCGGCGCGCGCAAGGCGGCGTCGGCAGCGGCGGGGATGTCGCGGCGAGCGTGTACGGCGGGCTGATCCGGTATTCCCGCGGCGCCGTTCCCGTGCCTCTCCGGTGGCCGGAGGAGCTGAGCGTCCTGGCCGTGGTTACCGGCGAGGGCGCCCTGACCACCCGGCTGGTGGGCCGCGTGGCCGACTATGCCGCAGAGGATCCCGCCCGGTACCGGGCGGATATCGCCCGCCTGGCAGGCCTGGCCGAGCGCGCCGAGGCGTCGCTCGCCGATCCGGACGCATTCCTGCGCCTGGCCGGCGACTATTTCTCGGCGCTCACCGTTCTCGACACCCATGCCCGGGCGGGCATCGTCACAGAGCGCCACCACGAGCTGCACGCGGTGGCGCAGCGAGTAGGCGGTGTCTTCAAGACCTCGGGGGCCGGCGGCGGCGACGTCGGCCTCGCCTTCAGCCACAGCGGGGAGCCCGCCGAACGGCTGGCCGCAGCCCTCGCCGGTGCCGGGGCCGCGGTCGTCCCGCTCGGCTTCTTCGCCGCCGGCGTCCACGGAGGTTCCAGATCATGAGCCGGTCCCGCATCCCCGGGTTCTACCAGTTGTCGGTCGAGGACCGGCTGAAGCTCCTGCACGAACGCGGGGTACTCGATGACGCCGACGACGCGGCCCTGCAGGACGGAACCGCCGCCCTCGCTGTGGGCGCCGCGGACCGGCTGATCGAGAACGTCATCGGCGTGTTCTCCCTGCCGATGGGCCTCGGCCTCAACTTCCAGGTCAACGAACGCGACTACCTCGTGCCGATGGTGGTCGAGGAACCGTCGATCATCGCGGCGGTGAGCTCCACGGCGAAGCTGGTTCGGCAGGCCGGCGGTTTCTCCAGCGTCGCGGATGAGCCCCTGCTCATCGGCCAGGTCCAGGTGGTGGATGTCCCCGAGCCCGAACGCGCGCGGCTGGCCGTGCTCGCGCACACACCGGAGATCCTGCGGCTGGCCAACAGCGGGCATCCGAACATGGTGGCGCGCGGCGGAGGCGCCCGGGACGTCGAGGTATTCCTCCGCGGGACGACGGCGCACAACGGCGAGCTGCTGGTCGTGCACCTCGTGGTGGATACCCGGGACGCGATGGGCGCCAATCTCGTCAACTCGATGTGCGAGCGCATCGCGCCGCTGATCGAGGAGATCAGCCAGGGGCGGGTGTTCCTTCGCATCCTCTCGAACCTCACCGACCGGGCGCTGGTGCGTGCCCGCGCCGTGATTGCCCCCGGGCTGCTGGAGACCGGCGAGTTCTCGGGCGAACGGGTGCGGGACGGAATCGTGCTGGCGAACGAATTCGCCGCGATGGATCCCTACCGGGCGACCACGCACAACAAGGGCATCATGAACGGCATCGACGCCGTCGCGATCGCGACCGGGAACGACTGGCGCGCAATCGAGGCCGCCGCCCACGCGTATGCCGCGCGCGGCATGCGTTACGCGCCGCTCACCGACTGGCGCACGGACGAAGACGGCAACCTGGTCGGCGAGCTGACCATCCCGTTGAAGGTCGGCACGGTCGGCGGGCAGGTCGAATCGAACCCGGCCGTGCGGCTGGCCCGCACGATCATCGACGTCTCCTCCGCCCGGGAACTGGCCGAGGTGATGGCTGCCGTCGGCCTGGCCCAGAACCTGGCCGCGCTCAAGGCACTGTCCACCACCGGCATCCAGCGGGGGCACATGCGGCTGCACGCTCGTGCCGTCGCGGCCGCCGTCGGAGCGAGCGGAACCCGGTTCGACGAGGTCGTCGAGAGACTCATCGCCGACGGGGAGATCAAGGTCTGGAAGGCCCGCCAGATCATGGAGGCCCTGGGCGAGACCGTGGAGGGCGGTGCGGCACCCGCGGCGGGTGCGCCCCAGGCCGCGACCCCCCAGGCGGTTATTCCCCCCGTGGCCGCGGCGCCCGCCCCGGGCGCCCACCTCGGCTACGGCAAGATCATCCTGCTGGGCGAGCATTCGGTCGTCTACGGTCACCACGCGATTGCCGCGCCGATCGGGCTGTCCGTCCGGGCGGAGGCCACCAGGGGATCGTCGGCGAGCGAACCGGTCATCTCCGACTGGGATGTCGATGGGTCCGTTCGCGAACCGATCCGGGTGGACATCTCACACCGGGTCGCGGCGCTGATCACCGAGCGCCTCGGCGTACCCGCGGCGGGGATGCGCGTCGACGTCTTCTCGGACCTGCCCCGGGCGAGCGGCCTGGGCGCCTCCGCCGCCTTCGCTGTGGCCGTGATCCGCGCGGTCGCCGCGTCGTTCGACATCCGGATCAGCGACGCCGCGGTGTCGCGCCTCGCCTTCGAATGCGAGCAGATCGTGCACGGCACGCCGTCGGGCATCGACAACACCGTCGCCACCTTCGGCAGGCCGATCCTGTTCCGCAAGACGGATGACGGCCGCCCCGAGATCAGCGACATCGTCACACCGCAGCCGATTCCGATCATCATCGGCCTCTCCGGTGTGAGTGCGATCACGTCGCAGACCGTGGGTCTGGTGCGGAGAGCCTGGCAGCGGAACCCGCGGCGCTACGACCAGATCTTCGCCCAGATCGACGGGCTCGTCCTGGCCGGAGTCGACGCGCTCCGACGCGGGGACATCGCCGACCTGGGCGAGCTGATGAACATCAACCAGGGCCTGCTCAATGCCCTGCAGGTGTCCAGTCCGGAGCTCGAGGAACTCGTCGCGATCGCCCGGCGGGCGGGCGCGCTCGGGGCGAAGCTGACCGGCGGGGGCGGCGGAGGCGCCATGATCGCCGTCGCGGAACCCGGCGGCACGGAACCGATCATCGCCGCCATGCGCGGGGCCGGCTACACGACGTATCTCACCGAGATCCGCTAGCTCCGGCGGGCTAACCGTTCGGGTAGAGCAGCGGAAGCTGGAGTGTCAGCCAGGGGCTGAACGCCCACGGGGTGGCGTTCACGGCCGTGATCAGCTGCGGCCGCTCCGCCCATCGCCATTCCATCACCTCGTCGGCGTGGGGAGCGATGTCCGAGGCCGTGGTCGCCGTGTAGACCGGGCAGATCTCGTTCTCCACGATTCCCGAGGCGTCCACGGCGCGGTAGCGGAAGTCGGGCAGCGCCGGGGAAAGCGTGTCGATCTCGATGCCGAGTTCGTGTTCGGCCCGCCGCACCACGGCATCCGCCAGCGCCTCGCCGGGCCCCGGATGACCGCAGAATGAGTTCGTCCAGACGCCGGGCCAGGCCTTCTTGGTCAGGGCCCGCCTCGTCACGAGGATGCGCCCGTCCCGGTCGAAGACGTGGCAGGAGAAAGCCAGGTGGAGCGGGGTGTCGAGGCCGTGCACGAATGCCTTGTCGGCGGTGCCGATCGGCGTTCCGTCCTCGGCGATCAGCACCACCAGTTCGCTGGGTTTCCCCGCGGGCTGCTCCCGGTCGCCTCGCAATCGATCCTCCACCACGTGCACCCATCCTCCGAACAGTTCGCATCCCAAATCTATGCCAGCCCCTCACCGGCCGTCGCCGGCTGAGCCGCCCGAAGTGCTTCCCGCTGCGGCCCCGCTAGGCCGTGTTGAATAAGTCTGTGTTGATTTAGATCAACGTGGCGGCAAGGGTGATACCGGCTTGGTAGTTGCGCGCCGTCTTGTCGGAGCGAGGTCAAAGCCGACCACATCGAGCCCTGCGTCGCGGAGGCCTCCCGCGATGAGCGATCCTGCCTCGCCCAGACCGATTGCAGCAACTTTGATGGCCTGAGTCATGTGATCACTCTCGCAGAGCGACAAGCGCCGGCCCGGATGTCAGTGCCACACGTCCGCCGCGACCTCGACGACCTCGCGGACCTTCGCCCACTGCTGTTCCTCACTCAGGTCGTTGCCGTCCTCTGTTGAGGCGAAGCCGCATTGCGGACTGAGCGCGAGCTGCTCCAGCGGCACGAACGTCGCCGCCTCCGCGATGCGTCGTTTCAGGAGCTCGCGGTCTTCCAGCTCGCCGCTCTTGGTCGTCACCAGCCCGAGCACCACGACCTTGTCCCCCGCGGGCAGATGGCGCAGCGGGGCGAAGGTACCGGCGCGCTCGCTGTCGTACTCGAGAAAATAGCCGTCGTAGTTGCACACCGAGAGCAACTGCTCAGCGACCGGTTCGTACCCGCCCGACGAGATCCAGGTCGAGCGGAAGTTGCCGCGGCAGACATGCGTCGTCACCGTCATGTCGTCGGGCTTGCCCGCGAGCGAGGCGTTGATCAGACGGGCGTAGCGCTCGGCCAGTCCGTCTGTGCGGATGCCGCGCTCCGCCGCCTTCGCGATCTCGACATCGGAGCACAGGTACGCCCACGCGGTGTCGTCGAACTGGAGGTAGCGGCATCCGGCATCGTAGAACGCGGCGATCGCATCGCGGTAGGCGCGGGCCAGGTCGTCGAAGGTGTCCTCGGCGGCGTCGTAGGCCGCGGGGTCCACAGCGCCACTTTCCAGCCGGAAGTGCAGGACTGTCGGGGCCGGGATGGTCATCTTCGGCAGGACAGCGGTCGTGGACTGCAGGAAACGGTAGTGCTCGATCATGGGGTGGTCGGCCGGGAACCTGATCGGCCCGGTGACCCGCACGCCGCGTGAGCGCGTCTGGACGCCCTGGAACTGGATGCCATGGTCGAGCTCGACGATCTCGACACCCTCCAGCCCGTCGAAGAAATCGAAGTGCCACCACGACCGGCGGAACTCCCCGTCGGTGGCGAGCTGGAGGCCTGCGTCGGCCTGCCGCGCCACGACCCGCACGATCTCAGCGTCCTCCACCTCGCGCAGCCCGGCGTCGCTCAGTGTGCCGGACTCGTGTCGTGCTCGCGCATCCTTGAGCGTCGGAGAACGGAGGAAGCTGCCGACGATGTCTGCACGGAATGGCGGGTTCACAGTCATGAGATCAAAACTACCGCACCGAGAGAACGCCTGCCCGATTTCGCCGGTGCCGTCAAAACACCACGGTGGTGTTGCCCGAGCGCACCACCCGGTCTTCGCAGTGCCAGGCGACAGCGCGCGCGAGCACCTGCCGTTCGACGTCGGCTCCATACCGGGCGAGGTCCGCAGCGGTTGCAGCGTGGGAGACGCGCACGACGTCCTGTTCGATGATGGGGCCTTCGTCGAGGTCCTTGGTGACGTAGTGTGCGGTCGCGCCGATGAGTTTGACTCCTCGTTCCTTGGCCTTCTGGTGCGGGGCGGCTCCGATGAATGCGGGCAGGAACGAGCGGTGAATGTTGATCACGTGAACGCCGAGTTCCTGGAGGAACTCGTCGGAGATGATTTGCATGTAGCGGGCGAGGACCACAAGGTCGACGTTTCCCTGGAGCAGGCGGAGGTGCGCGAGTACTGCTTCCTTCTTGTCACCGGTGACCGGCACGTGGAAGAACGGGATCCCGAACTGGCGCACTTCCACGGCGAGATCGGGATGATTCGAGACGACCATGGCGACGTCCATCCTGAGTTCTCCGCGGCGGTGGCGCCACAGCAGTTCGACCAGACAATGGTTGGACTTGGATGCGAAAATCGCCACCCGCTTCAGCTCGTGCGCCGAGGTCAGGGTCCAGGTCAGACCCTCGTTTTCCAGTCGCTCCCCGAACCTCGCCTCCAGCTCGGGGCGCCGGGCGCGCAGGTTGGCGAGATCGAAGACGGTGCGCTGGAAGAAATCCCCGCCCTCGGCGTCGGTCGAATACTGGTCGAGCGAAACGATGTTCGCTCCGAATTCCTGCAGGATCGAGGAGACGGTCGCCACGATCCCGGGACGGTCTTTACCGCGGCCGTCGACCGTGACGACGTTCCAGCCGAATGCCGCCCACTTCTCGGAGTACGGCTCGAACACGACGCGTTCTTCATCGAAGCTGGTCATGAGCTGGCGATTGCGGTCGACGAAGGCCACCACGTTGCCGAGTTCGTTGCTTCGGGCGGCCATCGCCGCCTCCCAGACCGAACCCTCGCCGGTCTCGCCATCGCCGAGCACGCCGAAGCCCCTGTGCGACTCGCCACGACCGCGGGCGCCCAGCGCCATGCCGACCGCAATCGGCAGGCCGTGGCCCAGCGACCCCGTCGAGCACTCGACACCCGGCAGCTGAACCTTGCAGGGGTGCATTCCGTAAGGCGCTGTCCAGCTGGCCGTAGGTGCTGACGATCCCCTCGTAGGAAAAGAAGCCGCGCATCGCCATCGCGATGTACATGCAGACGGCGGCGTGGCCCTTGCTCAGCACAAAGCGGTCCCGCTCCGGGTTGGCAATGTCGGTCGGATCGACGTTCAACCCGTAGTGGTAGAGCGCCGTCAGGATGTCCGCCACCGAGAGATCACCGCCGATGTGAGCGGCGCCCTCGTAGGTCCCGCACAAATGCAGAAGCTTCGATCTCAGTTCAAATGCGAGGTCTTCCAGCTCCTCGACGGTGTGCGGTTTTTCGCCCATTTGAAGGGTCGTCTGGCCCATCACATGCCTCCTCATTGATGACATTGATTGCCGCTTCGCCGCCGTTCCGGCGTTTTCATCGACTCTCGTTTGCGACCTGGTCCAGATTCTCGAACTTCCGAATCGAACCACTAAGACGATCTTGTTTATAAGTAAACAAGATTGAACTATGCTGACTCTCGACTGCGGACTACGAAGTCTGCAAGCGATTATCAAGACACAGAGAGTTGCTTTGACTTATGGCTGAAACAATAGAGACCGTTCGTACTGGTCTGTTCATCGGGGGTGTCCAGCGCGAAACGGTGGATGTGCTCGAGGTCGCAGATCCGGCGAAAGCCGGTGCTGTGGTTGGGTATGCGGCATCTGCCACCACCGCGGATGTCGCGGATGCGGTGGCGGCGGCAAAAGGCGCGTTCCCCGCATGGTCGGCGATGTCGGCCGTGGAGCGCGCCGCCATCATGGCCGAGGCGATCGCCGGGATCGCCGATGAGCGTGATGCAGATGCCGCGGTCCTGTCGCGGGAAAACGGGAAGGTCCGTTTTGAAGGCTGGATCGACTCGCTGGTGTTTGAAATCCGGTGGAACCTGGCATTGATGCTCGCCGGGGAAGTCGACACCGGGAAGACCCTCCCCGTGGTTCCGGGAATCCCGGTGTCCACCGAGGTCAGGTACCAGGCACTCGGTGTGGTCAGCGTGATCGTGCCCTTCAACTGGCCGATCGCCATCCTCGGCGCGGCGCTGCCACACGCGTTGCTGGCGGGAAACACGGCGATCGTGAAGCCGCCGCCCTCGGCACCCCTGGCGACGACGCGCGTGGTGCAGCGGATTGCGGAGAAGCTCCCCGCCGGTGTGCTGAACATAGTCACCGGATCGGACCAGAACATGGCCGGGTTGATCGACAGCCCCGACATCGCGAAGGTGTGCTTCACCGGCAGCGTCAATGGCGGGAAGCGAATCATGGAGATGGCTTCCAAGTCGCTCACCCGTTTGACGCTCGAGCTGGGCGGGAATGACGCCGCGATCTTCCTCGAAGATGCCATCCTGGATGACACCCACCTCGACCGCCTGTACGCGGCGATCTTCGATACGACCGGGCAGATCTGCATGAACGCAAAGCGCGTCTACGTGCACTCCTCCCGCCTCGACGAACTCGTCCAGGGTCTGACGGCCCGCCTGGAGAAGGTGCAGCTCGGCTATGGTCTGGATGCCGACACGACCATGGGTCCGCTGCACTCTCCCGTGCAGAAGGCCTTCGTCGACGAAATCATCCAGGACGCCAAGGACTCGGGTGCCGAGGTGCGCGAGTTCGGGCAGCTTCCCACCGGTGACCTCGCCGGCGGCAACTTCGTCCGCCCCGCCCTGGTGATCAACCCCGATCCGATGCTGCGTGTCGTGACTCTGGAACAGTTCGGCCCCGTCATCCCGATCATCCCGTTCACGACGGAAGCCGACGCTGTCGCCTCCGCGAACGACACGTGGGCCGGGCTCGGCGGTTCCGTCTGGACGGCGAGTCCCGAATCGGCGAGCCGCGTCGGCTCGCAACTGGCCTGCGGCTACGTCTGGGTCAACGACCACGGCGCCACCCGCCTCGACCTCCGCGCTCCGTTCGGCGGTATGAAGCAGTCCGGTTTCGGACGGGAACAAGGAATCGAGGGCATTCGAGCCTTCCAGGACACCCGTGCCATCGCCACGATAGACGCAGCAGCACTCGCGGCGCAGGCGCACTGATGGAGGGCTGTGGCCGGCGCGCTCGGCTGATTCAATCGAGCCTGTCGGCCACGGCCCACTGTCCGGACCCCTCGTGATCGGCCCATCGACATGAAGAACGTCCCCAACCACAAAACCACGCGCACAGGGCCCAGCCCGGTCGCCGGGGTATCGCCCGCGCCGACGGAGGACGTGACCATCTTGGAGCCGCTCAGCGATGTCATCGATAGCGAGAGCTTCACTCCGCGTCTGCTCGCTCTTGTCTCGAACGCCCTGGTCTGGCGCGAATCATTGCTGCTGCGGCGCGAGTTCAACCTCGGAACGAATGACTGGCGCGTGATCTCCGCCCTCGCGATCCGGCCCGGGGCCGCATCGACGGAGATCGCGGACTTCGTTGGAATGAACAAGGCCGTTGTGTCCAAGGCCACAAACACGCTGATCAAACGGGAGTTGATTGTCCCCGCGGAAGGCCCCCGCGGTTCACGGCCGCTGTACCTGACGCGCGCGGGCGCGGAGATGCACGACCTGATGAAGCCCATCTCGCTCAAGGGGGAGGAAATCATTCTCAGCGACCTCACCACCGATGAGGTCACCGAGCTGAAGGCCCTACTGGCTCGGCTCCTGCTCAAGACGCCCGAATTGTCGAGCGTCGCCGACGCACCCGCCTAACAGATAGGTAAGCGGGACACCCGGCAAACGACGAAAGGCCCCCGATTTCTCGGGGGCCTTTCTTGTCCGCCTGGGTTTTGCAAACAAAAACTCCTTCTTCTGCACCAAACCCTGTGTGGGTGTTTCAGCCTATTCGGGAGGCCTTGGTATCTGTGGGCACTTTGGGCGCCACCGTGAGGCCAATCCAGGCTAAGGCTCCAATCATTCCAGGACGCAGTCCGCCCCACCCATTCTCAGCGGCGCGCGCCTTGCGATCTCTTAGTGAATAGGCCGACCGGCGCGTCCCCCAGACGCTTGCAGCACTGGCTGCGGGATCCTCTTGTTCTTGATCTCATGCGCGACAAACGTGTAGGTCGATCCGAAGTGCCTCCGAATCGATGCGCAGGGCACGAAACAGGTTAGTCACCACCCTCAGGACTGCGCACAGGAACGTATCTTGGGGACTGCAGTCCTCAATCCACCTAGGGTTCCGGAGATGCAACCGGAACGGAAAGATGGTCCAGATCCAGCATTTCGGTGTCACGGTAAAGGGTCAGCGAGAACTCGTCCTCGCTCCAGATCTGTCCGGAGATGCTCGAGATCGCGCCACTGACGCCGGGTTGACTCGCGAACTTCGCTTTCGGCCTGCACTCGTTCGCGAGCGCCTCACCGAGCGCGCTCCACAGATGATACGCATCCCAATTGGATGGCTTCGGTCCATGAGCAGGACACAGCCGGTCAGCAATCGCGCTACTGGTCCGAGTCAAGTCGCCATTGGGCCTCAACCACTTGGCCAGGCTCGCTTCGGGGAAGACATGCTCGTCGGCAACTTCAGGAAGACTGCCTGATTTCACGATCACATGGAGCGTGACATTTGCCAGCGGCGCGTTCCAGTTGTCCGCTTGGACACGGAGCTCGACGACGTGGCTAAGTGCGCGCCCTAAGGGCGAGTCAGGGTTCGAATATTTGTCCTCGATCGTCTTTCGCAGGGGATCGAACCAATGTGTGATGGCGTCTGGAAACGCGAAGCGGCTAAACCTCCGCCCGACCAGGAAGGAAAACCGGCGCACAGCCCCAGCATCGTCTTGGTTGACGGCCCTAACGAAAGTCTTGCCTAGCAGCGCGATTTTTGAAACGGCGTGGATGTGTTCGAGGTCGACGAACATGCACTCGCCCCCGTCAGGCAGCCCAACGTAGCGAGGACGGAACCCTTCGGTCGCCTGTTTCGCGTCCGCCGCGGGCAGTTGCACGACCTTGGCGACGATTACATTCGGCCTGCTAGACAGCACGATGTCACACGTCTGCGAGATTATCGAAACGCCCGCGGGACATTCTTCGGAGCTGGCTCCGGTGACCGGGATTGCATCGAGGGAAAACATGTCACCCTGCCGTAATCCCAAGCAAAGTGACTCGACGTCCGATTCCTCGCCTATCAATTTGGAATGCCCACTAGCCGAGCAACGCTCGTAGCGACACTGGTATCGAGTTCACCCCAGTGTCTCCCGCTGCATTGGCGCGACGCAGAGCATCAAAATAGCTCAACGAGCTGTCACGCGGCGCCAGCAGCGCTGTCCTCTTCTCGCTCGGGGAGTCACCGGGAAGGGTGCGAATCAGCGCTACTAGCTTTGCGAGTGACTCATAGTTCTGCGCGTTCAGATTCCCGCCCGATCCCCACATATGAACTGCTCGTCGAGATACGCCAAGAAGCCTGGCGATTTGATCCCATGTCAGACCGCTCTCTTCGTGCAACGCAAGCACGAGGCTCGCAGGTGATTCTTTCGCTACGTCCCTTTCATGGCGCGGTGACGCATCGTTGAGCTGGCCCGAGAAGCTGTGGGCGGCATGGCCCGTGGCGGCGTCGTAGCCGACCACTTGATCCGCTCTGGCGACGCACATGCCGGTCGAGGTGGCAAACACGATGCCGAATGTCACGCCCATCGTGATCGGGCGAGAAAGGGTACCGGACGCGAGTACGCCGCTTGATGTTGATCCCAATGTCACGTTCAACCTCCGAATCGTTCCACGAACTTCTTTGTGACAGTCCACCGGAAGAACCGATAGGCCATCTCCGACAGTCGTCCGGCCTCTCTCGCCAGCGTCGGAGGATCGAATGCCACCTTCCCGTCGCTGAAGGAATCTAGATCCAAAGTCCAGCTCTTGTTTGCTGACGGCTCCAACGAAGGGTCGTGGGTTGCGCCCGCGGGGAGCAATGCCCACTTGGCAATTAGTTGGCCGCCCTGGGTTTCGTAAACGACCTGGTTGATGCTCTGAGCAATTTCTGCGTGAGGCTGCACCAGCCCCGTGGGAGCGCCGACCATCGAAGGGCGTACAAGGTCCTCCAGTTCAGCAATGTCGATGGCTTGATCAACTCGATTCACATAGCGGAAGCCGACGCGAGTCACCTGAGGTATGTCAATGGCCTCACGCACTTTCTCAAGAACGTGCTGGAATCTCGACAGAAAGTCCTGGCTGGACGTGTAGACCTTCGTCTCAAAAGTCACGAAGTTCGCCGCGAAATATACGCGCCAGTTCTCATCAGCTGAAATGAATTGGTGCACTACGCCACCATCAACAGCATTGAATCCCTCCGGGCCAAACGTTACTTCAACCTCCTTGTTTTGGGCACCCAAGGGATAATCCGCCGCGAGGGACAGGCCCACACGTTGGGCGACCGATGCGAAATCCGCGCGCATTAGAACGAGGTCTTGCCACCTCGCTTGCGCTAACACTCTCAGGAGGGGCGCGCGTGACAGCGGAATACTCACGATTGGCTCGGTACCGAAAGGCTCGACATCTATCCAGTCATCCATACTTCACACTGTACTTCACAAGCTGGGGCGCTGACAGTGAGCAAAACACTTCCGTTTGCCCTTTTGTCGCTTTTGGCCACGGCGGGTCGTGGAGTGGCCTTCCGTTCGTGGTGACAGAGCCGATAACGTTCGATTATGTCCTGGTGTCTCCGCTCAGCGAGTTTCCCTGGTCACCTGCCTCGGAACACTCTTATCGGAGGGCCGCGGCGGCATCGCTGGCGGCCCAGTGGGCGACATCATCTGCGTTGCCGTCCCTCAAGACGTCCCACCGCGTGCGGCTGTCGCCCCTGTAGGCCGGTTCGGCCAGCCATGCCACCTGCGCCTCCGGCGATCTGAAGCCGTCGGCGAGCGCGATCAGTACCGACTGTAAGCCGTCGACGACTCGGCCTTCGTGAAACTGTTGGGTTGGATAGTAGATCCGCCGGCCGAACTCGACCGCGACCAACCCGCGGGTCTCACGCAGTGAAGCCAACGCGGCGGCGTCCACACCGAGAGCGTCCCTAACAGCCTGCTGCGTCGCCCAAGGCCCCATGTTCTCGTAGAAGGCCGCGTCGTCCATGCCCGGCACTCTACCTTGACGGAACGCTCTTCGCCCCGCTGCCTCGTGTGGACGTCTCTCGCCTCGGTTCGACAAGGCCGACTCAGCGGACGAGGCGCAGTTCCACCAAATCTCGTATGCGGGGATCGATGAACTCCACCCCGTCGTACTCGAAGCCGTTGCGCTCGTAAAAGGCCCTGGCCCGGTGATTCTCGCGAGCGACCCACAGCTGCGCGGGCTCGTCCCCGAGAACTCCATCGAGCAGGGACTGGCCTGCCCCCGAGCCATGCTGGGCGGCGAGAAGGTATATCGAGAACAGCTGCAGCGAGCGAGCCGGCGGGTGCCCCTTCTCCGCATCAGGGCCTTGCGCGGGCCCGGCCGCAGCGAAGCCGACAACCGCACCGTCCCGCTCGGCAACAACGAGGCGGCCGGGTTCCGGCGGGGCGGACAGGTAGCGCGTCCACATGCCTTTTCGGGCGGAGAACGCATCCTCATTGAAGAAGGTGTCGGGGACCAGGCCAGAGTAGGTTTCTCTCCACGTGTCCACGTGCACCCGCGCGATCCGCTCTGCGTCTCGAAACTCCGCGGGCCGAATCAGAGCTGCTGGGCTGTCGGTCATGCCCCCACAATAGTGAGAAGGGGAGAACCGAAGCCGATCGACAGACCTCCCCTAATCTTCCGACATCACTGGGGCTCCGAATTCCACGCTTTATGCGAGAATATCGGTCTAATGACTGATATTCCACGCACCGCCTCTACCCTCCACGAATGGGAGGAGGAAGTTGGCGCCGGGATTCGGCAACTGCGAATTGACGCCGGCTACGACCAGGTCACGCTCGCCGAACGCGCGAACATCTCGCGGTCGGCCGTGCAGTCACTGGAAAACGGCGCCGGCTCCCGACTTCGAACTCTGATCGCCGTTCTCCGCGCGCTCGACCGAACCGATCTGCTCGGCCCCCTCTTGCCTTTGCACGGCCCCTCGCCGCTGGAAGTCCTGGCGGAGGCACAGCGCCGAAGCCGACGGCAGCAACGGCACCGCCCCAAGCGGAGCGATTGACCGATCATCCATCGAGTGGGCCGTCACTCGTCAGACGAGCGAATCGCCTGCCGGCTATCGGATGTGAAACCGCCAGCGGAGCCAGGCTCGCGCGCTGTCACCCACGCGATCCACGGCACCGAGCCCACGTACCAGGGCACCACGCCACCCGCGTTGCCCCGGCCAGTCGACGAGCCACTCGGGGTCGATGACACACTTGGCGCAGCGGTGAAAGGCGGGGAGGACGCGCGCCCCGCAGACGTTGCATGCGCCTCGAGTCTGAACAATTCGAAGCACCGTCGAGGTCGTCCACATCTCGCCGCTGCCCCGCCGGAACACAGCGACATCTCCGACGCGAATGGGGTCGAACGTGCTGAGCGGGGTACGGGTGTCGAGCGGTGAGCTGGGCCTGCCCGGCGCGGGGAAACGACGGACGGCGATGCCGGTGCCAAAGTAATCGAGCTCGTGCCGTGTGCCGCTGTAGGTGGTCAGCACATAGGCTCCCGGCTCCGAAATCTCGTCTACTTCGCACTGCCGGATCACGCCTCGTCCTCATTCGCGAGCATTCCGAGAACAGGCCCGGTGCTCCCGCCCACGGCGAGCCAGGCCCAGGGCGTGAGTGGCTCGCCTTGGGCGTCGACAAGGTCATCTTGGGGGGTGCTCATGATCAGTGACAGCTGCTCGGCTGACCGCCAGGCGAACGTGCTGCCATCGGCGTGGAGGATGGCGGCGAGCTCCGCGACGGTGACAGGATTGGCCTCCGCGTAAGCACGGCGGGCCGCATCTACCTCCGCCTGATACACGTCAGCCGCATCGAAGTTGTCATCGAGTGGCACACCGCCGCGGGCGTCGACCCAAGCTGCCTCTGTTGCAGGAAGGTCGTCGGGCAAACGGACAATCGCCAAGACGGCACTGCTGCGCGCCCAGAGGTCCTCATCCATATAGCCCCCGGAGACCTCGAACCGCGCGGGCTGCCCCACAGCGCATTCCAGCCGACTCACCACGCCGCCGGCATCCAGCCAGAGTGGGGGCGCGCCGGGGCCGGGGAACCGACGGACGTGCCAGGGGCCAGAGTGCGAGAGCCGGATCATCACATACGCTGTGCCGCTCTCGGTCACGGCCTCGAATGCACCGGTGTCAGTCGCCGGGTTCAACACACTGATCTGCTCTCCGCGGGCCGGGTCCCGTTCATTTCCGCTCATTGGCTTCCTTCCGTCTATCGCCGATGTTCTGGTGGGCAGAGCTGAGGCTCACGGATTGCCCGACGATGCGAGGGACTCGATGGCGACAACCATGGTCGAGCGTCGGGTCGTGTATTCCACGCCGGGCAGATTGAGGTTGATCAGCAGGATCATAGGTCGCCCGATGCTGCATTCGATGATCGCGACGAGGTCCACAAAATCGCCGTTCTGGCGGAGCGTAGAGTCGCTCTCTGTTGGCCTGTCGTGCGCGCGACACAGGAGCTGTGCTCCGAGATCGATGACGTAGGTCGCCCCCGAGAGCGTCGACACCCGATACGTGCCCTGCGCGACATCCATCAGTGACTTCATGCGGTCTCCCCACGGTCCGGCGACCCTGCTTAGAGTCCGGGCTGGAGAATCTACGTTGCACCTCCGACATTGCTGTCGTATGTCCAAACTGCTGTCGACGCAAACCGGGGCATCATCGTCAGTCGATACGGTTGGAGCATGGGGGAAACCGCACGGAGCAGCTACCGGCCGAATATCGACGAGACCACCTGGTCGGCCATTGAGGCATTCGTGACGACGGCCGTTACCGACGCCACACCTCGTGTCGCGTACTCCGCCACGGAACTGATGGGGGCCGTTTCACGGCTCGCCGCCTGGTGCCACACCAACGGAATCGCGCTCGATCAAAACCACGTGTTCGCCGCAGCGACCATCGAACGTCACGTCAAGGACGGGCTCGACAACTACAGCGACGCGTCTCGCGGCAACCGACGCTCGCAGCTGCGACGGGTAGGGGAAGCGCTCCTCGGAAACGCACCACTGGCGCCTGCACGGTTCACCGCAGCGGAACCCCTCCGCCCCTACAGTCCTGCCGACATTGCCCAGTTCAGCATCTGGGTCAAAGCCCAAACCACCCCCGAGCTGCAAGCAGACGCGCGAACCATCATCAGCCTGGGCCTTGGCGCGGGACTGGCCGCGAGCGAAATCGGCGCGCTGCGGGCCGCCGATGTCATCTCCGACAAGGCAGGGGTGCGCGTGCGAGTCGCCGGGTCCCGCCCGCGTGAAGTCCAAGTGCGCCGCGAGCGCGAGGAGGCGCTGCGGTCGCGGGCCACCGAACTCCCCGACGACGCGTACCTGGTCCGGCCCGCACGCACGAGCGACGCGAAAAACTTCGTCAGCAACCTCGTTACTCGAAGCGACCGGCCGGAGCGCGGACCACAGACGCAGCGGATGCGAGCGACCTGGCTGGTACACCATCTGTCGGCGGCGACTCCGGTCGCCGTGCTCATGGAAGCCGCTGGCATCCAATCCCTTGATGCCCTCGCCCGGTACGTTCAGTTCATTCCGCCTGTTCGGCCGGCCAGTGCACGCGAGGCTTCGCGGGGCGACTAGGTTCAGCGAACACGGAGCCCTCGTACGCTTAGCCCCTTCGGCAAATCGAGGAGTTCAGGGTTGGGCGATAGCCGGCGGATTCCCATTACCTGCTCTTTGTCGCAGTTGACGTACCTAAGCGAGAATCCCTTTCGGGCGGGGTATGCGGGCACGACATCCAGTTCGGATTCTCTCGTCCCTTGATCGGTGCACCGGCGTGACGTGTCCGCCAACGTGAGCGTCATGACGGGGTGCGGTTGTTATGTATGAATTCACTCTGCTCCTTGGTGTGTTTCAGGATGTCGGGCGGCGGGTTAGCTCACAGGGCGTCTCAACCGAGGTCGAAGACTTCCCTGCTCATGCGACGGCTCGATCGACGGAGAGGTAGCGCGGCAGCGCGCATGCACTGGGCCACGATCCCTACACGAGGTCATCATTCGACCAGCACGAATCCAACTCTACACTAACGTAAGGGTTGAGTTGAATTGTTGGATAAGCGCAGTGCAGCGGCGCCCACGGCGAGAGGGAGCACATGAGCGAGATGCTGAACCAGCTCAACTCCCAGGGAGAAAAGTTTGGCCCCTGGCAGGAGACCTACAGCGACGGGTCTCCATCCGGGAGCGGATCCTATTCCGACGGCCAGAAGACGGGCCTGTGGACGTTCTACTTCCGCAACGGGCGAGTGAAGGCCGAAGGAGAACACGAGGCGGGACAGCTCACCGGGGACTGGGTCTGGCGCCACGAGAACGGGGCGGTGAAGCAGCAAGGCGCTTGCCGCAACGGGATCCAACAGGGCGTATGGCGTCGATACCACTCCAACGGGCAACTGCTTGAGGTCGGCGCGTACGTCGCGGGCGAGAAGGCAGGTAACTGGAGTTACTACTCCGAGACAGGCGAGCTCGAAGGCGCCACGATCTCCTCACGATAGAAGCTGACCGCACCACGGCCGCGCCCAGGGCTAAGAATTCGGCCTGAAGTGTAACGCGATGCCCGCTAACCTCCCCTTCCGGGCTCGCAGAGAAGACGGGCGTGAGGTCGACGAGGCACTCGGAAGGCGCCATGTTGGACCGTCCCGCAAGGGGTTCGCTCTTCAAAAATGGCGGAGTGCAAAGAGCAGGACAATCGACTGCCACGGTGCAAGGATGAGCCCAATTGCACGTACGCGCACTCTTCGCTGGGGGGCCAGGACAACCATGGACAAGTCGACTCGGGGCAAACTCGCGCCCTTCCTAATCGGTGCCGGACTTCTGCTTGTCGTGAGCCCGGTCATCTTGTACTGGTTCATTCACGGCGATCCGGAACGCTACCTCTGGATCATCAGCGGCCCGCCCCCGTTCAGCAGCTTCGGAAGCGGGCCCTTCCAGCTCTACATGTACGCCGGCCTGGTCTGTTCAGGCCTCCTTTTCATCGCCGCCGGAATAGTCGCTCTGCGACGTCGACGCGTCCCGCAAACGGCGACACGACCGAGTTCCGCTGACGCGGTGCGTTGAGAAGCCTCCGCGGGCGGGGGTGGCGTTCGATCGCCGATCGAACCGCCCTACAGAGTCGCGCCTACCAAGGCAGCCACTCCTTTACGACCTTCGACGACGGCTTGGCCAATAGGTCGTGCAGTCGGCTCCTGGAGTCGTATGCGGTCGGCGACAACGGGCCCAAGAAGCGAAGCTTTCGAACCTTCACCAGTCCGTGCGTTGCGAATGCGTCGACGATCGACACGATTCGCGCGATGTGCTCGGATTCGGGCGGGTTGAAGAATTGGTCTTCCAACATGGTTACCTCGCCGACATCGACTTGGAAGCCCCAGTCAAAGTGCCCGTATACCATCAGGTCCACAGCCCCCTCTCGACGCGGCGTGAAGGTGACAATTGATAGGGGGTGCTCGACGACCTCTGGGTAGTCGATCGCGACCCGGTCGCCGTATCGTGCCTTGATCGCGTCCCCAACCGCATGGACAAGCGCCGCTCCATCGTCGTTTTCGTCGATCAATTTTGATCCTGCTTCTTCGTCAATGCCCTGGGGGTCTCGTTAGCTCGGCCGCTGGTCCTTTGTTGACCGATGCGCGCGAAATGCGGAGCGGATCAGGCGTCCGCAAACCGAGCGCGATGGGATGATCTTGGCATGGAACTCAAGGACCTTTCGGGACCAGCGCGGGTCGTTCTTCATCCGGCGGGCTACGAGTTCGAATCGGTGGTTGGCGATGATTGGGAGGACAACTGGCTCACCATTGCCGGTGAGGTTGTCTCCGGAGAAGAGGAATGGTCTTTCCGAGACCCCTCCTTGCTCGTCGACGATGCGATTGAGATCGCCGATTGGCTTGAGCGGGTTGCGGCTCGGCTTGAGGAGCCCACCGAAGTGGGCGAGAGCGGTGACATTGACCCGTCCCTTGCTTTCACCGAGCCGAACCTTGCCTTCAGCGTCCACAACTACGGCGATGACACAGCCGTCATTCGAGTTCATCTCTCAGCGGAGGCATTGCCTCCCGATCGACGTGGGCCGAATGTCGATCACATTGCGGAGTACGCCTTCTGGGTCGAAATGCAGATCACTCTCGCAGATGCTGCCAGCGCCGCTGCGACCTGGCGAACGGAACTCGCCGCCTTTCCACGACGGTGAGAGCTGATCTGGACAGGATTCCCGCTCCCTACCCGAGCGGCGCGTCCGTTCAGCGTCCGGCTTTCATTCGGGCAGCCGTTGAACGCCAGAAGGGTCCGTTGCGTGGGACCAGGCAGTGAGATCGCTCCTACGTCGTCCTGAGGTGATTCGCGATGCTCTCGAATATTGCCGTCTGGGCAGCGAGTGAGCCGCGCCAATCTCCGGGAAGGGCCAATGAGTGGTCTGCCTTCGGCACCGAGATCACGCTCGCCCTTGTGTCCGCGATCGCCTCGGGGAGCCATACGGTGTCAGCCTCACCGCCGATAGCCATATCGGCGGCGGAGGCCTCGATCAGTGCCTGCCGAACATCCACATTAGTCAGCACGGGCGTAAGCCAGACGCCAGGTAGGCCGTTGCGGCGTGCCCATGGAAGGGCAAAGCAGCCGAGCGACTTCGCGACGATGAGCCGCCGCGACGACTGAGGTGCAGCATCGAAAGCTTCAGCGACGGCTTGCTCAACGAACGCCTGCGGATGGCTGAGCGCTCTGGCGTCAACAGCCCATTCGACGCCTTGCACGTGCCATCCCTCTTGGGACAGCATCTCTCCGCACCAGTAGAGAAGGGGGCCCATTGCTGTGTAGCCAGCGCCGGGAAGAATGACCGCGACAGGCGCACTGTCCGAATTGGACCGTGCACGAACGAAAGTCGACATCGTCACACCATACTGGCGGGGCAGATCTTTGGACTTCGAAACCACTGCGCCGCTTCACACGACGTTCCCCGATACGTCATCCCGATGGATCTCCCCTACCTGACTCCCGCGACCAGAGCGACACGCCGACATCGTCGCGGTGCATCGCCGCTCAAAGGTAAGTGGATACTCTGTACCTACATACTAGGTAGGTAGTTCGAAACGTCGGGGGTCACGTGTCCGTTCGCCAGTCTCTTCTAGCAATTCTCGACCAGGGCCCGTGTTACGGGTACCAGCTGCGGGCCGAGTTCGAACGGCGCACCGGCTCAACCTGGCCACTGAACGTCGGCCAGATTTACAGCACCCTCGACCGCCTCGAACGCGACGGCCTCGTGCAGAAGGCCGACATCGACGCGGACGGCCAGAACTACTACGAGATCACGGATGCCGGACGCGCCGAGGTCGCCACCTGGCTCGGCTCTCCCGTTGCGCCCTCGGCCGCCGCCCGCAACGAGCTCGCGATCAAGCTGGCCATCGCGGTCACCCTGCCGGGCGTGGACATCGCTCGTGTGATCCAGGTGCAGCGCTCCGCCAGCCTCCGCACGCTGCAGGAGCTGACGCGGACGAAGAACTCGACCGACAATCCCGAGTCCGCGGAGGAACTCGCCTGGCTGCTCGTGATCGACTCGCTGATCTTCGCCGCGGAAGCCGAGGTGCGCTGGCTGGATCACTCCGAGTCCAGGCTCGCCCGCGCGGTCGCCGCCGGGTTCGCCACCCCACTGCCCCTCAATACCGAGGTACCGAAGCGGGGCCGCCCGGCCAAGAGCCCGGCAGTCAGCTCATGAGCGGCGATGAGCTCCTCCGACTCGATGGCGTGTCCATGCAATATGGGCGCGGCGAAACCGCCGTCACCGCACTCTCCGGCGTCGACCTCACCGTCTCTCGCGGTGAGCTGGTCGCGATCATGGGCGCCTCCGGCTCGGGCAAATCGACTCTGCTCACCGTCGCCGGCGGCCTCACCCCGCCCACCAGCGGTGAGGTCATCATCGAGGGGAACTGGCTCAGCCAGCTCAAGCCCGGTCAACTCGCGACCCTGCGCCGGCGCAGCCTCGGGTTCGTATTCCAGGACTTCAACCTCATCCCCTCGCTCACCGCGGTGGAGAACGTCAGCCTGCCGCTCGAGCTGGACGGCTGGAGCAGCAAGAAGGCGCACCGGCCCGCCCTGGACGCGCTCGGCGTGGTGGAGCTCGCCGACCGGGCAGACCGGTACCCGTCGGACCTGTCCGGCGGGCAACAGCAACGCGTCGCGATCGCCCGCGCCGTGGTCGGTGGCAGGTCGCTCATCCTCGCCGACGAACCCACCGGCGCCCTGGACAGCACGACGGGGGAAGTCGTGCTGCGGATGCTCCGGTCCCGGGTGGACGCCGGAGCCGGGGGCATCCTCGTCACCCATGATTCCCGTCACGCGGCCTGGGCGGACCGGATCGTGTTCCTGCGCGACGGACGCATCGTCGACCAGGTGCAGGCGACCGGCGTGTCCAGCCTCTTCAGCGGATCCCCGGCGTGACGCCGGCTCGCTCCACCCTGCCAAGCGAAAGCGCCGGCGGCGTGCGGCTGGCGTTTCGCATAGCCCGGCGGATGGCGGCCCAGTCCGTGGGGCGCAGCGTTCTCATCGCGATCCTGGTAGCCATTCCGGTCATTGGAATGGCCGGCATCGCCACCGTCGAAGCCAGCAACATCGCCACCCCGGCCGAACGGGCCACCCTGGAGCTCGGAAGCACTCAGGCCCGCTTGAGGGTGCCCTCGGCGCCCGACCCGTCCCTCGTTCAGGACCCGCAGAACGACAGTTTCTGGGACATCGACCGCGACGGCGAGGGCGAGAGCCTGAACCATTCCGACACGGCCGCGTCCGTTGCTCCGGAATCGTTCCTGCCGCCCGGTACGCGGCTCCTGACGATCCGCCAGACGTCGGTCGTGGCGGAAACAGCGCACGGCATCGGGTACTTCGAGGCCCTGCAGGGCCAACCCTGGGACGAGTCCTTCGCTGGGAAGTGGGATGTGACCGCGGGCACGACCCCGACCTCGGACTACGAAATCATGGTGACGGCGGCGACGCTCGAGCGGTTCGGTGTCGCACTGGGTGACAGCATCCGCGTCACCGAGCCGATGGCGGGTACCTTTCGGATCGTCGGCACGATCCGCAGCGCGGCCCTCGACAACAGCGGTGAGGAGCTGTTCGCCCGGCCGGGTGCGTTCGATGGCGTGCTGCCTGAAGGTGACCTGGCCGGCACCGAGTACTACCTGCCTGACACCCGCGTCGACTGGCCGGAGGTGCAACAGCTCAACACGCACGGGGCAACCGTGCTGTCCCGCTCGGTGATCCTAGACCCGCCCCCACCGGGCAGCACCGAGTTATCGGGGGGCGCCGGCGCCCGCGGCTTCATGGTCATCTACGTGGGCCTGCTCGGAGGCTTTGCCCTGTTCGAGGTGGCGCTCCTGGCTGGAGCCGCCTTCACGGTCGGAGCGCGGCAGCAGCAACGCGCCCTCGCGATCCTGGCCAGTGTCGGCGGGGACCGGCGGATGCTGTTCCGGGTCATTTCCTTTGGCGGCATCATCCTCGGAGCCCTGGGCGCCACCGTCGGAACCCTGCTGGGGGTCGGCGCGTCGTGGGTCTACATGGGAATCTCCGCCAACGGCAGCGCAACGCGCTACCCCGGTTTCCACGTCGAACCGCTCGTGCTCCTGGGCATTATCGGCTTCGCCACGGCGGCCAGCTGGATCGCCGCGGCCGTCCCCGCGCGGGCGGCGGCCCGGGTGGACGTTGTAGGCGCGCTGCGCGGATCCCGCCGACCCCCGAAACCCACGCGGAGACGACCCATCTTCGGCCTCATCCTCGTGGCCCTCGGTGCCCTGGTCACGTTTGCCGGCGGCCTCGTCGAGTTCGCCGCCAATGCGCCGCCCTACAATTCGAGGCTGGTGGCGGCAGGGGTGTGGCTGATCGTGGCGGGCGCGGTCATCATGCAGATCGGTGTCGTGCTTATCGCGCCGCTCATCCTGCGTGCGGCCGCTCGCCTCTTCTCGCGGTTCGGAGCCGGGGCACGCCTTGGCACGAGGGACATCGCCCGCAATCCCGGCAGGTCGGTCCCTGCCATCGCCGCGATCATGAGCACCGTATTCGTCGCCGCGTTCGCCATGAGTCTCGTCGCCTCGGCACAGGAGACGACCAACCGGACCTACAACTACGCGACGGCCCTCAACGGGGCCCGGGTCAGCCTGTACACCTACGACGACGACGGGCAGCGCATGCTGGGGACCGATGGGAAGAAGGTCGTTGCAGCGCTGAACAGCTCCTTCTCGGCCACGGACGCGCGTCTCCTTTCCAGCGCGCCCGATCCCCTCCTGCCGTTCGGTATCAACGAAGGGGATACCACGTCGACGTTCGTCTACCCTCGTGTCGACCCGGACACGGTCTGCCCCAGCGACGCACTGCGGGAGGATAAGGCCGAATCCGAAGCGCCGAAGGACCCCCGCTGCCCCACTCCGGAAATGCTCAACTCCAATCTCTCCGAAGTCAACGACCACCTCTGGGTCGGCTCCTTCGACGACCTCGCCGCGATCCTCAACGAACCCGTCTCCGACCGATCCCGCTCCGTCCTGTCCGCCGGGGGCGTGGTGAGCCTTTACTCCCAATACGTCGTGGACGACAAGGCGACCCTTGACTGGAAACACACAACGGACACCACCGAGGCGCCGGCGCGGACGGTGACGGTCCCGGCGAACGTGCAGAAGCCGAACGATCCGATCACCTTCGGAGTGTTCATGCTCAGCTCCACTGCCGACAGCCTGGGAGTCGACTACCGGCCGAGCTTCGTGCTCGCCCAACTTCCCGCTGCGCCGCCGCAGGCGGAACTGGATGCGGCCAGGGGCGCGCTGCGTACCATCTCGCCTTCCCTCTACGTCAACGTCGAGACCGGGCCAGAGGTGTTTGGCGCGACCTGGGCGTGGGCGCTCCTCGGGCTCACCGCCCTCATCGCGCTGGCATCGGCAACGATCGCGATCGGGCTCGCCCGCGCCGACGGCCAGCGGGATGATTCCGTGCTCACCTCCCTCGGGGCCTCCCCCCGGGTGCGACGGGCGTTCGGGTTCTGGCAAGCCATCGTCATTGCCGGTGTCGGAAGCGTGATCGGGGTCCTGCTCGGGCTCGTCCCGCCACTTGCCCTGTCGCTCCCCCAGGACAGCTCCGGGCACTCCATGCAAGCCTTCGCCCCGCCGTGGCTGCAGCTCACCCTCACCGCCATCGTCCTGCCCGCCGTCATCGCAATCGGCAGCTGGCTCACGGCGAAGGGAACCCGGGTGCGGTTCACCAGCCGCAGCGCCATCGACTGACCAACCGCCCGAAGGCAGACTTCGTCGCCTGCCTTCGGCGTGCAAAGTTGTCGCCGTGAAGGAAACGGATGGGGATCAAAACCCAATGTGCCCGCAGAGGGTTCCCCTGCGACAAGCTTTCGGCGCGGGCGCCGCGTGGCGTTAGGCCCGCACCGCAAACTGGAGTCATGACAGTGCGAAAACTTCCGGATCTCACTCCGGAACAGGTAGTACGACTGCAGGACGCGCTTCTCGAAAACGCGAACACACTACTGATGTCGGCCCTCGCCATACTTGAACTTGGTCATCACTCTCATGCCCGGTCCCTCGCGATCTTGGGTCTCGAGGAATCAGGCAAGGCCATCGCTGTCCATGAACGCCGCATCGAGATGGGTGACGCAACAGTCGGGGAGACGTTCAGGTGTGAGCGACTGGACGAACTATGGGCCAGCCACGAGAAGAAGCTAGAGACAGTGCACCGTTTCCTTGCCGAGGAGCCGTACTGGTTCGACACGGAGCCATCCGACCCTGACGAGAACGCTTCCTACCTCGGCACGATCAAATCCTGGGCGCGCCGCCACGACCGATCTAAGCAGCGGGGCTTCTACGTAGACCTCAGCAGAACGGGCGAGATCATGACCCCACGCGACGTCGCGGATGAGGGCGCCCTGCGTGAGGTTATCGCGCGTGTTCATCAGATCGGCTCGCAGCTTCGCCTTGGTGAGCACATCGAAGGTAGGCGCCAGGACGAGAAGGAAGCCGGGGTGCCGGCGATGATCGACGACGACCTTGCCTGGCTCGATGCCATCGAGTATCGCGATAAGGATGCTCAGGAGTTTCGGGCCGAGCTGAAACGGTCGATGAAGGAAGGCTCACATGGCGTTGCCCTTCCGAATGCGGTCTACCGGTTCAACCCTCCGGGAGCCGACCGAAGTCCATTCTGCAACGTCGGAAAGCCCGGCTATGAAGCCGAGACACGCGAACTTATGCGCCTCGCTCGCGAGCGCGACCAGTAGGGGCGTTTCCGCCGGCCCTGACCGCCCGAAGAGGGGTGCTCGAGGAACTGGGATGTGCGCGTTTCCCATGTCACGATGAGCAGGCTGTCCTCGACGAAGAAGGTAAACAATGGGCCTATTTGACCGACTCTTCGGCCGGCGCGTCGATGACTCCGCGACCGCTCCTCAGGCTCCGCCGTCGCGCCGCCGCGCGACACAGGACAGCGAGCCGGCATTCGCGATCATCGATGTCGAGACCACCGGGCTCTCACCTCGAGCGGATCGTGTACTCGAGCTTGCCATTGTTCACGTCGACGTTCAGGGGCGAGTGGTCGACGAGTGGGCGACCCGCTTCAACCCCGAGGGACCGGTCGGCGCCACCCACATCCACGGCATCAGAGACGCGGATGTCGCGAACTCGCCGGTCTTCCGAGACCTCGCGTCAACCGTGGCATCCCGCCTCGCGGGACTGCCGGTCGCGGCGCACAACGCGTCGTTCGACATGGCATTTCTCCGAGCAGAGTTTGAATCAGCCGGATGGGACGCGCCGTCGATTCCGTCGTTCTGCACCCTGCACGCAAGCCACCATTACCTGCCGAATCTCGCCCGCCGCAGGCTCGCCGATTGTTGCTGGGCGACTGGCGTAACGCTCGACAACGCGCACTCGGCACTCGGCGACGCCCGCGCAACGGCAGGACTCCTGAGCCGGTACATCGAAGGGTACGGCGGCGCCGAGGTCCATGCCGACCTGCTGACCCTGCCCGCACAGGCACGGGCAGTCGCCTGGCCCGCAGGCCCCACCCGTCGACCCACCCCCCGGCAGCGTGCAGCGAACCGACCCATCAACAGCCGACCCATCCGATTTACCCCGGCGCGCCCGAAGCACCCGCCACTCATCAAGCGGCTCACCGCACTGAGTCTGCTCGAGGTGGTCGACGAGGGAGCGCCCGAAGGCACGATGGCCTACCTCGAGACGTTGTTGGACTGCCTCGAAGACGGCGAACTGTCCGACACCGAGTCGGCGCAACTAGCCGACCTGATCGCGGTCTATAGCCTCAGCGACGCGGATGTCGCAGCCACTCATCGCGCCTGCTTACTGGCTCTCGCACACCGTGCCCTCGACGACGGTCACGTCTCACATGAAGAACGAGCCGAGCTGCACTCCCTTGCCGACCTGCTTGCAGTGCCGCGCACTGCTGTGCTTGAGACCATAAAGCACGCGGATGCCGCACGCGCCGCACGCATGAGCGCAGGCCTGCTCCCGCTCCCTGCCACCTGGGCCCATGGCGAACCGCTCCGCGTCGGGGACAAGGTCGCTTTCACCGGATGCGACGAAACGCAGCGCGAACAACTCGAGAAACGCGCCGAAGAACTCGGGGTGCGCCTGATGGGCAACATCTCCCGGCTCTCGGCAATGCTTGTGACCGACGGCTCATTCGCCGGCGGAAAACTCGCCAAGGCGACCGAAGTCGGGACCCGCATAGTGCACCCGGATGTGTTTGAAGTGCTGCTCACACACCTGCAACCGGCTTCGCTGCGTGCGAAAGCACAGTCCATGCCACTGCCCCAACTGGCAGTAGGCGCGTCGTCAGGCGATCCGTCGACAACGATCGATTCGGTCTCTTCAGCACCGCCAGCCCAGATACGTGCATGGGCAGCCGCGAACGGCTATTCAATTGGCGTTCGTGGCCGTCTGCCTATCGAAGTCGTCGAAGCGTTCTCTGCGGCGACAGTTTGAATCCACTGTCGGCGGGTATGAACCTACCGGAGGGCGCTGAAACCGCCATCCGACTTCAGCAGCTGCCCGTCAATCCAGCCACCTTCGCTAGACAGTAGGAACGAGACGAGCGATGCAATGTCTGACGGCTTGCCGCCACGACCTGCGGGAGTGCGGTCAAGCACCCAATCACGAACCTCCTGCGTC
Source organism: Cryobacterium sp. Sr8 (assembly GCF_004403225.1). Classification (NCBI taxonomy): domain Bacteria; kingdom Bacillati; phylum Actinomycetota; class Actinomycetes; order Micrococcales; family Microbacteriaceae; genus Cryobacterium; species Cryobacterium sp. Sr8. The sequence continues at coordinate 43,451 of NZ_SOHO01000065.1, forward strand.
ATCCATCCTGTATCCACCGGACCCGGATTGATCAGGTTCGCCGTAATACCCATCGAGCCGAACTCCCGCGATGCCGCGAGCACGATTCTGTCCAGCGCGGCCTTGCTAGCTCCGTAGGCGATCTCGCCAATCACGGCATCGCTGGTCAAGGCAACTATCCGACCCGTACCGGGCGCAGAGGAAAAGCGAAGAGCAAATTCGCGAATGAGCAGCCAACTTGCGCGGGTGTTAACGGCGAAGTGACGATCGAAACTCTCGACGTTTTCGGAAAGAATGCCGGCATTTGTACTGTGGGCGTGACTCATCACAAGCGCCTGAACCGGCCCAAGCTGCTCAGCTGCGTCGAAAATGGCGGTGGCGATGTCGGCAGACGCGAGATCCGCGTCGACGGCCACTGTACGGGCGCCAGCCGCACGCAGGTCGGCCTCGATACGCGCCACATCCCCAGCGCCGCCATTTACGCTTTCGTCGTATGCGGCGTTGTAAACGAACGCCAGGTCCCACCCGTCTCGTGCCAGCCTGTCGGCGATGCCCGCCGCAATTCCGATCTCACGGCCGAGGCCTGTGATTAGCGCAATGGGCCGCGAACCAGACATCGATATCCCCTCGTACGGTCCTCGTTCGCCAATGCGGTTCGCAGAGATGCCGGCGCCTGCGGCGAGCGAGACGTCACCAGACTCTAGCGCTCGAGCGTTACTTCGAGGGGCGGATCAACCCGATCGACTGGCATCCAACTCTGCTCGTCGGCAAGGAGCGCACGTATCGCGCTGAATTGCTGCGCCCAGTTCATGAGGTCTGCGATCTGCATGAGTGTTTCACCGCGCTGGATCCGAACGAGTCGGTCGTAAGTCATTCCCGGTGGCGGCGGTCTCAGGCTGTTGACGAAACCCTCAAGAGTCATTGGCACATCAAGCAGCTCTTCGCGGACCACGTTTGCGACTCGATGCTGCAGCTGAGCCGCGACGAACCGCAGATCGCTCTCGCTGTATCCGGCCGCGGGACGCAACGGTTTACTTGACTTCCCGAACTGTCGCGGGGTGGCCGAGAAGGCTCGCGGTTCAAATTTGAACCCACTGGGCTCTGTCGTCGCGCTCATGAGCTCAGTCTAGCTACCCACCCACGACGGCTTTACCCCAACTGAACGGGAGAACCTCCATGCGGAGGAACTATCTCCGACACGTTGGGGATATTCCCCGTATGCATCTGGATCGAGGCCACAGCCGTCCTACCGGCTCGCGCATGGAGGGGGTATGAGTTCACAATCCAACAGCCGCACCGCCCCGCTAACCAGTTATGCCGGGCCACAGCGAACAACCCAGCCCGCTCTCGAGTTTCGCGAGCGTGACGATGTCCGGCCAGGACAGTCCGTTGAGAACGGCACCGATGGTGGCCCGGTCGACCGCGGTGATGCGGGCCACCTCACGCACACTCCTGTCGCCGATTGCGCGCCGGAGGTTCAGCGTGAGCAGACGCGCTACCTCGGCGACCGGGTCGTCGCTCGCCGTCGTCGGCCAGTCGACACACAGCTCCGCTGGGGCGACACGAGCTGGGCGCGGACTCATGTCGAGAGCCTAGCGCCCGCTATCGGCACGTTCGCCAACCCAACGATGTCGGACGTCGCTGCTTTACTCAATGGCTGTAGCTACGGCCATTTGAGTGAGGGGGCACTGACAGCCATGACGACCTACAAACCCAAGCGCATCCATCCCGAATGGGAACGCATCGAAGCATTCGTAAAGGACGCCTGTTCCCTCGCCGCGCCCAACACCGCCTACACGGCTTCACTACTCCTCACCGTGACTAGCGCCTTCGCGCTGTGGTGCGTGGCCGAGCAGGGTTGGCCGTTGCAGGCCGATGTCGTGTTCAGCCGACAGGCCATCGATATGTACTGCACGCAGGTGAATCCTGACCGTTCGGAAGGGACCCGCCGCAACTACCGGGCCATTCTGATGCGCGTTTCCGAGGTTGTCGCTCCGGAGGAGCACCCCGACACCATGACTCCACTGGCCAGGAAGCGCATCGCCGAGCCGTACACGAGCAGCCAGATGGCCAAGTTCTCCCATTGGGCTCTCGGGCAGACCACTGCCGAGAAGCGACGCCGCGCGATGCTGATGCTCATCCTCTGCGCCGGCGCCGGACTCAAGTCCAGCGATGTCAGCACCATCTACCCCGACGACATCACAGTCGACAACCTCGGTATCAGCATCAGGGTCCACGGCAGCAACCCGCGCATCGTTCCCCTGCTTCGCCCGTGGGAAGAGTGGATGGTCGCAATTCTTGACCAGGTTCCCCACGACCTGCCCGTCTGGGGCACACCCAACCGCACCCTTGACGGCAAACTCCTGTCCAGCTTCACCCAATACACCGTCGGCCAGCGGCCCCGCGGCGACCGGCTGAGAGCAACCTGGATTGTCACCCACCTCAGCGCCGGCACGCGCGTGAATGAACTAATGCGCGCACTGGGAGTCGACAAGTTCGAAAACCTCCCCCGCTACTTGGCATACGTCAACGCGCTCGACCACGACAGCTACCGTGCCCAGCTTCGCGGCGAGGCCAGCCTGTGAACGCCATCGCTCCCGATGCCGCGCTGCTGGAACAGCGAATGCAATCCACGTTCGGCGTGACGCGCCACGAGTACAAGCGTGAGCGCGCCCGCGGCCCCGTATCGCGCGCTTACCTCAACAATGCCATTCGCATTGTCGACAACTCGGGAGTGGTGCCGAAGCTACTCGAATGGCGAAACATGCGGCTCAAATCGAACGCAGGAGTCAAGCCAACCATCCCGTTCCGGGCAGTCCTAGTCCTCTTCCTCCTGCACATTCAACTTGGCTACGGCATCAACTACTACCGCATCGCCGACACCCTGGACGTGCACTTCGGCGACGAGGAGTTCGCGCTCCTCGGCATCCAGAACCTTCCGGGAGACCGCGACGACTGGTACCAACGCCTCTGGAGGTCGGCAAACCGAATGATGAAACTCATCGACCCCTATCCGGGACCCCGAAACAAGCGGTTGAAGTCCAAGCCGTACGCCAAACTGCTCGCCAAACAATCAACTCCGAACGCCATGCGAAAGACCGAACGCAATTTGGCTCGCCTCGACTGGCTCTGCGAACAGCTGCTGCACACCAGCGTCCGAATGCTCCCATCGGACATCTGGGACAAGTACCACGGCAACATCGCCGCTGATGCAACCCTCATCCAAGGGACCGGACGCCCCAACCCAACCAACCCGAACATGCGACGCGGAAACGCTGACCCACAATCAGGGCGATATCGACGACAGGGCAACCACGACGGGCAAGGGGCGAAAACCGACAAAGCCGGCTACGAGCTCGAAATCAGCGTGATGGTCTGGAACAAACCGGGCCAGAACACGTTGTTCCCGTCGTTGGTGACCGCAGTTGGTTTCCACCGGCCTGGCGAACTCATCGGAGCGGGCGCGAAGCTCGTGGACTCCCATCAGCGGCTCGGATTCACGAGCGGCCTCGTCATCGTCGACCGCGCCTACAACGGCGAGAAGTCCGGCAACTTCCAGATTCCGCTGAGACTTCGCGGATGCGAACTGGTCGTCGACTACAAGAAGACCGACCTCGGCCTGCAGAACTACTGGGAAGACCTCATCCTCGTTGAGGGCAACTGGTATGTCACATGGATGCCAGAAAACCTTATCGATGCCGCGAAGAATTACAACACCCGCGTTGACAACCCGCTCGACCCCACAAAGCCCAAGCGAATGCTCGACAAGGAGAGCTATAGGAAATTCCTCAAGAACCGGGACGCCTACCGGATGAAGCCAAAAGGGCGGCCAGACAAGGACGGTTTCCAACGCTTCATCTACCCAAAGCCCGGCTACATGGCATACGACCGCGCCACCGGGAAGCGTGTTCCCAATCCCGTGACTCGAGCTACCGTCACCATCCCCCTCGACGCCGGGTCACCCGCCGAAAAGAACAAAGACCCCCGTTTGGCGGTGAAGCACCTACAGAAGTTTGCGTTCAAGTCCTCCGAGCACAGACAGCACTTCGGCATGCGCAGCCTCGTCGAGTCCGCAAACAAGACACTGAAGTCGAAAAACTTCGAAGACCTCGCCAACGTGAGCAAGCGCTCCGGCCGCGGATTCGCCTTCAACTACCTCGCCGCGACCCTCGCAGCGGTCTCATCGAACCTCCGGAAGATATTCGACTTCTTCGTCAAGGCTGCCGAACGAGAATCCGGGCAGAAGCTCTCCCGAGAACGCAGGCGCAAGGAAGCTACAGGAACATCGCTCACCAGGCACAGCACACTCCCGGCGCTGGCGCCTCCGCAGTAGCGGTCGCCGTCCTTCAACTCCCGCTCGACACCCCCGCACACGAAACGCTTTAGCCTGCCTACAAGCAGGCTGATTGGCATTTAACCCGTGACGCGTTGATTTGCGAAGGCCGAAACGGCCACCTGGCTCACTAAAAGAAGAAGGCCGGCTGAGCATTTCTGCTCAACCGGCCTGTTCGCTTGGATTTCATGAAAACCATCTCTGGATTTCCTGAAAGAGCCTGTGTGCGCGAGGGGGGACTTGAACCCCCACGTCCTTTCGAACACTGGCACCTGAAGCCAGCGCGTCTGCCAATTCCGCCACTCGCGCGAACTTGGAAATGCTAGCACTTTCAGCTGCCCCTTCGCCATTCGAGCCCCCGTCGGGCGCGCCCAGGGTCGGCAATGGGGGCGCGTTGCGCGGTGATTCGTGTCATTCCCGGCGGCGCGGCGCGGGGCGCGGGGGGCGCCCGGGAGTTAGGCGCGGCAACGACCGCGCCCATATGATGACCTTTCGTACGCTCAACCGCCGTTTCGGCGAGTTAACAAGTGAGCCAAGTAACATGCTCATAGCCAAACGGATCGGATCGGGAGACCTGTGGGCATACTGGACAATTTTGAAAAGGGCTTGGAACGTGCCGTCAACGGCGCTTTCGCGAAGACCTTCAAGTCGGGCGTGCAGCCGGTGGAGATCACCTCGGCGCTTCGGCGCGAGCTCGACACCCAGGCGGCCGTCGTTTCGCGCGACCGCATCCTCGCGCCCAACCGCTTCACCGTGCGCCTGGCGCGGGCCGACTTCTCGCGGATGACCGGGCTCGGCCGAACGCTGATCGACGAACTCACCCAGTTGGTGGAGCAGCACGCCCGCGAGCAGCGCTACCAGTTCGCCGGCGCGGTGGAGATCACCCTCGCCGAAGACCCCAGCCTGAGCGAGGGCATGGTGCAGATCGACTCCACCAACCTCACAGGCAAGGTGGCCTGGACGCCGGTGCTCGAGATCAACGGCAAGCGCCACCCGATCGTCAAGCCCCGCACCGTCATCGGCCGCGGCAGCGACGCCGACATCACCGTCGACGACAGCGGCACCTCGCGCCGCCACGTCGAAATCCTGTGGGACGGTTCACGGGCCAAGGTGCACGACCTCGATTCCACCAACGGTTCGCAGCTCAACGGCGAGCGGGTCACAACGGCTGCCCTCGAACCCGACTCGGTCGTCACCATTGGGCGCACCCGCATTGTCTTCCGCGTCGTCGCGCAGGCCGGGGCGGCCGACCAGGCCGCCGGCTTCTGGGGGCCCGGCAAATGAGCGTCAGCGAACTCACCCTGCTCGTGCTGCGCCTGGGCTTCCTGCTCGTGCTCTGGCTCTTCATCTTCGGCATCGTCTACGCGCTCCGCAGCGACCTGTTCGGCCAGCGGGTGCGCAAGATGCCGTCGGATGCCGCGGCAGCGACCCCCGCGCCGTCCCCGGTCTTCGCCGCATCCGCGAGCGCGCCCACCGAGGCCGTCTCCCGGCCCGTTGTGTCGCCCGGCAGCGGCGGAACCGAGAAGGCGACCGCGCAGAGCGCCTCCCGCCTGGTCATCACCTCCGGACCGAAGGCGGGCACCGAGTTCCCGCTCGGCGCCGAGCCGATCACGATCGGGCGCTCCAGCGACTCCAGCCTCGTCATCCGGGACGACTACACCTCCACCCACCACGCCAGGCTGATGCTGTGGCATGACGACTGGATGATCCAGGACCTCGACTCGACCAATGGCACCTTCCTGGCTGGGAGCCGGATCGCGGTGCCCACCCCCGTTCCCCTGAACACCGCAGTCAAGATTGGTGCCACCAGCTTCGAGCTTCGGCGGTAAGTGCATGGCGACAGTCAGCCACAGCGCAGCCGCGTCCCATGTTGGCAAGATCCGGTCCAACAACCAGGACTCCGGCTACGCGGGCCGCGCGCTCTTCATCGTCGCCGACGGCATGGGCGGTCACGCCGGCGGCGACGTCGCCTCCGCGATCGCGACGAAACGCGTCATGGAAGCCGACCAGCCCTACCAATCCGCGGCGGAGGCGGAATTCGCACTGCAGGCGGCGCTGATCGCGGCTAATTCACAGATCGCTGAATCGGTGTTCGAGCACGCCGAACTCACCGGGATGGGCACGACCGTCAGCGCCCTGGTCGTGCTCGACGACCAGGTCGCTATCGCGCACATCGGCGATTCCCGCATCTACCTGCTGCGTGACGGCGAACTGTCGCAGATCACGATCGACCACACGTTCGTGCAGCGCCTGGTCGACAGCGGCCGCATCACCGAGCAGGAGGCCATGGTGCATCCGCGCCGCTCGGTGCTGATGCGGGTGCTCGGCGACGTCGAGTCAGCGCCGGAGGTCGACACCTCCATCCTCGCCACGCGAGCCGGCGACCGCTGGTTGCTCTGCTCCGACGGGCTGACCGGCGTCGTGTCCCACGCGTCGATCGCCGCCGCCCTGTCCACCGGCGCGGATGCCCAGACCGTCGCCGACCGCCTGGTGAAGGAGACCCTCGAGGGCGGCGCCCCCGACAACGTCACGATCGTCATCGTCGACATCGGGCCCGAGGACGAGCGCGACGGCGCCCCGCTGCTGGTGGGCTCGGCGGCCGGGCAGCTCGCCTTCGGTGAGGAACCGGCCAGGAACCGGGCGCTGCGGCTGCCGGCCCTGCGGCTGCACCCCGTGCGCGAGACCCACTTCGAACCGGACTCGCAGGATTACCTGTCCGAACTGATCGAAGAAGACGAACGGCGCGCCCGCCGGCGCAAGCTCACCTGGCTGACCGCGATCATCCTGCTCGTCCTCGCGATCGCCGGAGCCGCCCTCCTCGGCTACCAGTGGACCCAAACCCGGTATTTCGTCGGCGTCGAGGGCAGCACCGTGGCGATCTATCGCGGCGTCAACCAGGACCTCGGACCGATCCAGCTCTCCAGCGTCTACGAAGACACCAACCTCGAAATCTCCGAACTCCGGGTCTATGACCGGGATCAGGTCGAGGAAACCATCAGCGCGTCCTCCCTGGAAGACGCGAAACTCATCGTCGAACGGCTCCAAAATGCCAGCAACAAGTAATCCGGCGGGCGCGGCGGACACGTCCGCGCGCCGGGCACAACCGCGGACGAGCGTCTTCAAGCGCCTGCACCTTCCGCAGAAGCTGCGCAACCTCGAGCTCTTCCTGCTCGCCATCGCCTGCGCGATCAACGCCGCCGCCGTGGTGCTCGTGCAGCTCGGCGCGCTCGGCCGCATCGACACCACGCTCGTGCTGTTCGGCGCCGGCCTGTCCGTCCTGGTCTTCGCCCTGCACATCGTGCTGCGCATCGTCGCGAGCGAGGCCGACCCGTTCATCCTCCCGATCGTCACCCTGCTCAATGGCATCGGCATCGCCATGATCTACCGCATCGACGTGGCCAACAACGAAAGCGGCATCGGCAGTGCCTCGGTGCGGCAGACCATCTGGAGTGCGCTGGCCATCGCCATGGCCATCGCGGTCCTCCTGGTGATCCGCAACCACCGGGTGCTCTTCAAATACACCTACATCGCCGGGTTCGCCGCCGTGATCCTGCTGCTGCTGCCGCTCGTGCCCGGCCTCGGCCGGGAGGTCAGCGGCGCCCGCGTCTGGATCGGCATCGGCTCCTTCGCCACCTTCCAGCCGGGCGAAATAGCCAAAATCGCCCTGGCCATCTTCTTCGCCGGCTACCTCGTACGAAACCGCGACAGCCTCTCCATGGTCGGTAAGCGATTCCTCGGCATGCACTTCCCCCGGCTGCGGGACCTCGGCCCGATCCTCGTGCTCTGGGCGCTGTCGATGTCGGTCATCATCTTCCAGCACGACCTCGGCACCGCGCTGCTCTACTTCGGCCTCTTCCTGGTCATGCTCTACCTCGCCACCGCACGCCTCAGCTGGGTGGTCCTCGGCATGGGCCTGTTCATCGGCGGCGCGGTCATCGCCAGCCAGACCCTCAGCTACGTCAACGGCCGCTTCACCAACTGGCTCGATGCGATGAACCCGGATGTCTACAATGCGCAGGGCGGCAGCTACCAGCTCGTGCAGGGCCTGTTCGGCCTCGCCAAGGGCGGTCTCATCGGCACCGGTCTCGGCCAGGGTCGCCCCGACATCACCCCGGTGCCCCAGAGCGACTACATCATCGCCAGCCTCGGCGAAGAGCTCGGCCTGGCCGGCATCTTCGCGATCCTCGCCCTGTACCTGCTCTTCGTCGCCCGCGGATTCCGCATCGGCTTCGCCGGCCAGGACGACTTCGGCAAGCTGCTCGGCGTCGGCCTCGCCTTCGTCGTCGCCCTGCAGTGCTTCATCGTCATCGGCGGCGTCACCCGCATCATCCCGCTCACCGGCCTGACGACCCCATTCCTGGCCGCCGGCGGATCCTCCCTCGTCGCCAACTGGATCATCGCGGCGCTCCTGCTCCGCCTGTCCGACACGGTGCGCAACCAACCCAGGCTGGTGGTCTGATGAATCGAGAACTCAAGCGCGTGAGCATGGTCGTGCTGCTCATGTTCGTCGCACTCCTCACGTCGACCACGGTGGTGCAGGCGTTCCAGGCGGACAACCTGGCCGCGGATGCCCGCAACACCCGCACCCTCTATGACAGCTTCCAGGTCGAACGCGGCGCCATCCTCGCCGACGGCAAACCGATCGCCGAGTCGGTGCCGGCCGACGACGACTACAAGTTCCTGCGCACGTACAGCAACGGTCCGCTGTACGCGCCGGTGACCGGGTTCATCCCGATCAACGGCGCCCCCACGGGCCTGGAACACGCCCTCAACGCGGAACTCACCGGAACGTCGAACTCGCAGTTTTTCGACAAGCTCAGCTCGATCATCACCGGGCAGAAGCCCCGCGGTGCTGCCGTGGGCACCACGATCGACCCGGTGGCGCAGCAGGCCGCCTGGGACTCGCTCGGCGATCTCAAGGGCGCCGTGATCGTGACCGAACCGAAGACCGGTCGCATCCTCGCCATGGTCTCGAAGCCCGGCTACGACCCGAACACGCTCACCGTGCACGACAACAAGCAGGTCACCGAGGCCTACCAGGCGCTGCTCGACAACCCGGACGACCCCCTGATCAACCGGGCGATCCGCGGCGACCTCAACCCTCCCGGCTCCGTGTTCAAGCTGGTGGTGACGGCCGCCGCGCTCGAGTCCGGCAAGTTCACCCCCGAAAGCACGTTCCCCAACCCCGCCACGCTCACCCTGCCCGGCTCCACGGCCGTGGTCACGAACTCGAGCCGGGGAACCTGCGGCGGCGGCGCCACCGTGACCCTGGCCACGGCGCTGCGGCTCTCCTGCAACATCCCGTTCGCCGAGCTGGGACTGCAGCTGGGGGACGCGGCGATTCGCGAGCAGGCCGAGAAGTTCGGCTTCAACTCCACGTACGGTGTGCCGCTGTCGGTCGCGGAGAGCGTCTACCCGAGAGACCTCGACAAGGCGCAGACGGCCCTCTCCGCCTTCGGCCAGTACGACGTGCGCGCGACCCCGATGCAGATGGCCATCGTGTCGGCAACAATCGCCAACGGCGGCGTCGCCATGGAACCCAATCTCGTCGACGAGATCCTGGCACCGAACCTCAGCCCGCTGGAGAGTTTCCAGGCGAAGGCGATGGCCACGGCGATCAGCCCCGAAACGGCCGCGACCATGACCCAAATGATGGTCAACGGAGTCAAGGACGGGGCCGCGAGCAATGCAAGAATAGACGGGGTTGACGTGGCCGGAAAGACGGGAACCGCACAGAACGGAAAGGATCTGCCGTACACCCTGTGGTTCACTGGTTTTGCACCCGCGGAGGACCCGCAGTTTGCCATCACTGTCCTGATTGAGGACGGCGGGGGGCTCGGCCAGGAGGGGTACGGCAATCTTCTTGCCGCACCGGTTGCACAAAAGGTACTAGAGGCGGTGTTGGAGAAATGAGACCCACAGCAGGGCTCACCTTCGGGGGACGATACGAGCTGCAGTCCAGGATCGCCATTGGCGGCATGGGCGAGGTGTGGCAATCCACCGACCTCGTCATCGGCCGCACGGTCGCCATCAAGATCCTCAAGGACGAATACCTCGGCGACCCGGGATTCCTCGAGCGTTTCCGCGCTGAGGCCCGCCACGCCGCCCTGGTGAACCACGAGGGCATCGCCAACGTCTTCGACTACGGAGAAGAAGAAGGCAGCGCCTTCCTGGTCATGGAGCTCGTGCCCGGTGAGGCACTCTCCACCATCCTCGAGCGCGAGCATGTGCTGTCGACCGACAAGGTGCTCGACATCGTCGCGCAGACGGCAGCAGCGCTGCACGCCGCGCACGCAGCCGGGCTGGTCCACCGCGACATCAAGCCGGGCAACCTGCTGATCACCCCCGACGGCCGCGTCAAGATCACCGACTTCGGAATCGCCCGCATCGCCGACCAGGTTCCGCTCACCGCGACCGGTCAGGTCATGGGCACCGTGCAGTACCTCTCGCCGGAGCAGGCCAGCGGCAAGTCCGCCTCGCCCACCACGGACATCTACTCGCTCGGCATCGTGGCGTATGAAAGCCTGGCCGGCCGACGCCCGTTCACGGGCGAGTCCCAGGTGGCCATCGCCATGGCGCAGATCAACGAAACCGCGCCCGACCTGCCGACCACGGTCTCCGAGCCGGTGCGCAACCTCGTCATTTCCTGCCTGGCCAAGAACCCCGCCGACCGCCCGGCCTCCGCCGCGCACCTGGCCCGCGCCGCGACGGCGCTGCGCCGAGGGGATGTCGCGGCCGCAGCGGCATCCGTGCCCGCGGTCATGGCCGGGATCACCCCGACCTCCGCAACCATGCTGATGCCCGGCGCCGGGTATGACCAGGCCACGACCGTGCTCCCGACTGCGTCGGCGCCCGGGACGCGCGCCGAGGCGGCCGCCGCCGAGGCCGCGACGAAGAAGAACAAGCGCAGCCCCTGGACCTGGCCGCTGATCGCCCTGATCGCCCTGCTCGCGATCGTGCTCACCGGAACGCTGATCGCCCTCTTCACCCAGGGGAACGAGATCCCGGTCGTGCCCCCGACGTCCACGGCGGCGTCGAGCACCCCGAAGGTGACGCCCACTGCCACGCCGACCGTCACTCCAACCCCGACGAGCACCGCGGTCAGCGTGCTGTCCAAGGACTTTGTGGGCCTGACCAGCGCCGAGGCACGCGACAAGCTCGTCGGCCTGGAACTCGTCGCCGACATGGTTCCCGGGAACATCGCCGATGCGCCGGACAAGGTCGACCGGGTCTACGACGTCAACCCGACCGGAACCGTCCAGAAGGGCACGAAGATCACGGTCAAGTACTTCGTTGCCGCACCCACACCCGATGCGCCGACCACTGCGCCGACCGTTGCCCCGGCCACGGCCGTTGCCGGCACCGACGTGGTCGTCACGTGGACCGCCCAGTCCTGCCCCAGCGGCCTGCAACTGACCGGCTACGAGGTGCTCGTCGAAGGTACCGGCGCGACCTCGCCCCCCGTTGCCAGCCCCGCAGCGACCACGACGTCGGTGACCACGGGTCCGGATGCGGGCACGTTCACCGTGAAGTTCCGCTACCTGTGCGGAGGCTTCCCGTCCGAATACTCGCCGGCATCCACCCCGGTGGTCGTCACGGCTGCGCCGTAGTCCATGCGCCGTGCGGGTACCATAGGCGAGATTGTGTTCGCGAGCTGGGAGTGATGCATTGACTGAGGTTGGCCGTTTGCTCGCTGGTCGCTACCGCGTAGGCGCGCTCATCGGCCGTGGCGGAATGGCGGATGTCCACGTCGGCACAGACTCACGCCTCGGGCGCACGGTGGCCATCAAGCTCCTCAAGTCGACCCTGGCCACCGACCCCGCGTTCCGCACCCGCTTCCGCCAGGAGGCCCAGGCCGCGGCCCGGATGGCTCACCCCACCATCGTGCGGGTCTTCGACGCCGGTGAAGAGACGGTCACCGAACCGGGCGGCCACGAGGCTCAGGTTCCCTTCATCGTCATGGAGCATGTCGACGGGCGCCTGCTCAAGGACATCATCCGCGAGGGCCCCGTCGAGTCCGCCGAGGCCGTGCGCATCATCGAGGGCGTTCTCACGGCCCTCGAGTACTCCCACCGCGCCGGCGTCGTGCACCGAGACATCAAGCCGGGCAACATCATGATCACCAGGACCGGCCAGGTCAAGGTGATGGACTTCGGCATCGCCCGGGCGATCTCGAGCTCGGCGACCACGGTCGCCCAGACCACGGCGATCCTCGGCACTGCCGCCTACTTCTCGCCGGAGCAGGCCAAGGGCGAATCGGTCGATGCCCGCACCGACCTGTACTCCACCGGCGTCGTCCTGTTCGAGATGCTCACCGGACGGCCCCCGTTCCATGGCGACACCCCCGTCGCCGTCGCGTACCAGCACGTGAGCGAGACCCCGGTCACACCGAGCTCGGTCAACCCGAAGGTCTCGCCGGCCCTCGACGCCGTCGTGCTGCGGGCCCTGACGAAGGACCGGTTCGCCCGGTACCAGAGCGCCGTCGAGTTCCGCGCCGACGTCGAGACAGCCGCCGCCGGGCACATCCCCGTGCATCGACCGCTCGACGAAACGGCCGCCGGGTTGTTCGGCCCGGCGCCCGTCATCGCATCCGGCTCCGAGCTCGCCCTCAAGCAGCTCGCCGAAGACCAGACGATGGTGCGCACCCAGCGCCGACCACCGGTGAGCTGGATCTGGGCCGGAATCGTGGCCGTCGTCGTGATCGTGGTCTCGGTGATGTTCTGGGTATTCAGTCTCACGCCGAGCGGCGACATCCCGGACAGTTCGCGCAAGGTGCCCACGCTAACCGGGCAGAGCTACGACACGGCGCAGAACTCCCTTCTCGACCTGGACCTCGCGGCCACGAAAGCCGAGGAGGCCAGCGCCACGGTTCCGAAGGACGAGGTTATCCGCACCGATCCGCCCGCCGGCACGATCGTGCAGCCGGCCGAGGTGATCAAGGTCTTCGTGTCGACCGGCGCCCAGCCGGTCGAGGTCCCTGATGTCACGAACCAGCCCGTCGAGGCCGCGGAAGCAGCCGTCAAGGGGGCCGGGCTCGAATCAGGCTCTGTTACCAAGGAGAACTCACCGACGATGGCCGCGGGCATCGTTCTGCGCACCGACCCGGAGGCCACCAGCACCGTGCAGGCCGGCTCCACGGTCAACTACGTGGTGTCCAGCGGGCTCGTGACCCTCATCGACCTCACCGGCCAGTCGCTCAGCGCGGCGAGCGATCTTCTCAGCGCACAGGACCTCCAGCTGGTTCCCATCCCGACGCCCGACTCCACGTGCGCCTCGGAGGCCGGTTCCCCGGTCACCAAGCAGTCGCTGCCGCCGGGTGAAGTGCCCCAGAAGTCCGAGGTCCTCCTCACCTACTGCGCCGGCTAAACCCCGCGAAACTGCAGTTGTGCGCGCTAAACCCGCCGTTTAGCGCGCACAACTGCAGGTTCGCGGGATGTCGGGCGGGAGAAGAAGGGGAGGTCAGCTGAGCTTGAGCAGCGGCGTGAGGCCCTTGGCCGTCTCGCGCGCCTCAGGCAGGCCGGCCAGGGCCAGCCAGTTGCCGAGCATCCGGTAGCCACCCTCGGTCAGCACGGACTCCGGGTGGAACTGCACCCCGAAGATGGGCGCTGACTCGTGCCGGAGTCCCATGATCACGCCGCCCTGCGTGCGTGAGGTGACAATGAGCTCGCGCGGAACCGTGGAATCGACCACGGCGAGGGAGTGGTACCTGGTCGCCGTGAAGGGCTGCGGCACTCCCTGGTAGAAGTCGCTTTCGTCGTGCGTGATCAGCGACGTCTTGCCGTGCATGAGTTCCTCGGCGTTGGTCACCGTGGCCCCGAAGGCCTCCGCAATCGCCTGGTGGCCCAGGCAGACCCCGAGCAGCGGCGTGCCGGAGGCGAAGGCCGCCTCGACGATTGGAATGGAGACGCCCGCATTGGATGGCTTGCCGGGCCCCGGCGAGACAAGGACGCCGTCGTAGTGGGAGAGTCGTTCGGCCGCCTCCGATGCGTCGAACGCGTCGTTACGCAACACCTCGGTCTCCGCGCCGAGCTCCATCAGGTACCCGTTGAGGGTGTAGACAAAGCTGTCGTAATTGTCGAGAACCAGAATGCGGGTCATGAGCCGCCCACCGTCGCTTCCTCTGTGTTGATGATCTCGTCCACCCAGGGGAACACCCACGTGCTCAGGACGAGCAGAACGCCGGCCAGCAGGACAAGCAGGAGCAGGATCCGGAGCCAGGCCGGACCGGGCAGGATCTGCCACAGTGCTGCGTACATGTGAGCCTCCTAGCCCTTCGCCTGCGCGGCGATGATCGGTGCGAGTTCCGCGGGCGGGCCGGCGGATGTCGGCCGCCACGATTCGAAGACGCCGTAGGCGATGATCCGCTCCGCCGTCGAGTACAGCGGGTTGCAGCTGGTCAGGGTGATGAGGGCGTCGGTGGCGGCCTTGTCCACTGCGCCGGGAACCGGGGCGAGCACAGCCACCTCGGTCGGCGCAACGTATTCCATGTCCCGGAAACGGTAGGTGAAGTAGCCGTCGGCCGTTTGCACGTAGATTGCGTCGCCGAGTTGCAGTTCATTGATCAGGTGCATGCCCCCTCCGTAAGCGCTCCGGTGTGCGGCCACGGCGAAGTTGCCGACCTCACCGGGCATCTGGGTGTCGGGGTAGTGCCCGATGCCGAGGCGGGTGCTGTTCAGGACGCCCGTTCCGACACCCTCCGCGATGGTGCGGTGGTAGTCGGCACCGAAACGCGGCACGAAGAGCACGGCGAAGGCATCCCCGACGCCCGGCGCCGCTGACACAATCGGGTCACCGTAGTCCGCGGGTACCGGGGCGGGCTTGTCGGCGCCCCTGGCGTTGCGGTCCTGCGCGATCCAACCGTTACTGAGGTCGGCGGCGGCCTTCGACTGCTCGCCCGCGACGAACGCGTCATTCCACCAGAGCTGCCAGCCGATGAAGAGGAGCACGACGGCGCCCGCGGTGATGAGCAACTCACCGAGCACTCCCAATACGGTGACCGGGCGTCGAGACGACTTCCGGCCGCGTCTGCCACGGGCGGGCGCGGCGACAGGCTCGGACATTTCGGTCATGACGCAATCCTAATCGGGCTCCCGCCGGGCTTTCCCCGAATGGCGGACCGGGGCCCGCCCAGCCGGGGACGCTAGAATCTGAGGCATGGCACGCACAAACCCCCGCACCAAGCCCGCACGCGACGTGGTTTCCCGCTCCGAAGACGCACCGAACCCGGTCTGGTTCAAGCCGGTCATGTTCGGCTTCATGCTCCTCGGCCTCGCCTGGATCATCGTCTTCTACGTGAGCCAGGGCGGTTTCCCCGTGCCGGCGCTCGGCTCCTGGAACATCCTGGTCGGCTTCGGGATCGCCTTCATCGGCTTCCTGATGACGACCCGCTGGCGCTGACTGTCCCCATTTCGGCGGACCAATTACACCGGTGTAATTATCCCCATGTGGAAACTCCTGTGGATAACTTTTCCACAGGCTTCTAGGCCAGTAGTCTCACGCAACTGAGGGCCGCCAGGATCAGCGCGAAAACAACGATCAGCGCGGTCTGCAGGGTCGCCTGGGAGCGCTTCCTCGTCTGAACGAAGATGAGGCCCACGATGACGCCGCCGATCAGTCCGCCGAGGTGCGCCTGCCAGGAGATGTTGGTCCCCGGCAGGAACCCGATCACGAAGTTGATGCCGAGGAGCACCAGTAGCTGGGTGGAGTTGCCCCCCAGTCGGCGCTGGATGACGAGCATGGCGCCCACCAGCCCGAAGATGGCCCCGGATGCCCCCACAACGCCCACACGCGGGTCGGCGAGGAACAGGACGCCCAGGGAACCGGCCCACCCGCTCAGCAGGTAGAGCGCGAGGAAGCGCCAGCGTCCCAGCATGGCCTCCAGCTGCGGACCGAAGATCCACAGCATGTACATGTTCAGCAGCACGTGGAAGATGAAGCCGGTCGAATGCAGGAAGACGCTGGTGAGCATCCGCCAGGGCTCGAAGAGCGCGGGGTAGGAAAACGCACCGGCGTAGAAGAGCCTGTCCGTGACTCCGAGGCCCGGAATGAGTTGAAGCACGAACACGAAGAGCGTGACGGCAATGATGCCGTAGGTGACGACGGGTGCGCCGCTGCCCGTGAGCCGGGTCAGCACGGCCGACTTCGTGCGCGGAGCGTTGCGGCGCTGCTCCTGCATGCACTCGGGGCAGATGACGCCGACGGCGGCCTGGGTCTGGCACTCAGGGCAGATCGTGCGTCCGCAGCGCTGGCACAGGATGTAACTGGGCCTGCCCGGATGCCGATAGCAGTAGTTCGCGGCGGTACCGGGCAGGTCGGTCATCCGGGGCGGGGCCTAGACCTGTTCGACGGTGACGCTCTCGATGAAAACATCGGAGAGCGGGCGGTCGCGGCCGTCGGTGGGGACCGTGGCCAGCTTCTCGACGATGGCGCGGGAATCCGCGTCCTCGACGGCGCCGAAGATGGTGTGCTTGCCCTGCAGCCAGGTGGTGGGAACAACGGTGATGAAGAACTGCGAGCCGTTGGTGCCGCGGCCCCCCTGGATGCCGGCGTTCGCCATGGCGAGCACGTAGGGCTGGGTGAAGTCGAGCTCCGGGTTGATTTCGTCGTCGAACTGGTAGCCGGGTCCGCCGGTGCCCTGGCCGAGCGGGTCGCCGGCCTGGATCATGAAGTCCTTGATGATGCGGTGGAAGACGGTGCCGTCGTAGAGCGGCGTCTTCGAGGTCTGGCCGGTGGCCGGGTGCTTCCATTCGATCTCGCCCGTGGCGAGGCCGACGAAGTTCTTCACGGTCTTCGGCGCGTGATTGCCGTAGAGGTTTACCTTGATCGGTCCGAGGGTCGTGTTCAGGGTGGCGACTGCGGTGTGCTTAGACATAACGGTAATTCTTGCACAGCACTATTGCCGTCTCCTGACGAGGATCCGATACC
The DNA here is from genome assembly GCF_004403225.1 of Cryobacterium sp. Sr8. NCBI lineage: Bacteria > Bacillati > Actinomycetota > Actinomycetes > Micrococcales > Microbacteriaceae > Cryobacterium > Cryobacterium sp. Sr8. The sequence goes on from NZ_SOHO01000065.1 coordinate 60,687, forward strand.
CAGAGCGCTCCCAGCCGATTCAGTGGCAAGATGGGTGTGTTCGCCACACGACATCGATGGAGGGTCCAGATGAGCCTGTCACGCAAGCGCCGCAAGGAACTTGACCGGCTGCGCAAGAGCGCAGACGAACTATGGAACCACCAGCAAGAGGTTCTCGACCGTGCGAATGAGATCGCACGCGAGGCCGCACGTCAGGCGGGGAGCCTGACTCGCGAGGAAGTCGTCCCGCGCGTACGCGAGGGATACGAGCACTACGTTCGCCCCGGAGTTCACGCGGGCCAGGAAGTCGCCGACAGCGTTCGCCGCCGCCTGGTCGAGGACGTGCTCCCCGGCATCGGGACCGCGATCGGCACCGTCATGTCGGTCGGGGACGTCGCCAAGGATGCGCGGGTGCGCGCCGCCATGAACCGCCTTCGCTTCCAGAAGCCCGTCGTGGTTGAGAAGCAGGGCCTGGGCGCCGGCACGTACATCGCCATCGGAATCGGCCTGGCCGCCGCAGCCGGCGTCGCCTACGCCGTCTGGCAGACGTTCCGTGCCGACGACGAGCTCTGGGTGGCCGCTGACGAGCCCGAGCGCACGCCGAACGAGGACTAACCGTCCATAGCTTCACCAGGGCCTGTATCTTCCGGATACGGGCCCTGGTCTGTTAACGGGTTCGATTCCGGCTCGTGCCCTTAAACGAAGAACGCCCGGCCGCTGGAGCGGGGCCGGGCGTCTGTCCTTTGTGGAGCCACGGGGAATCGAACCCCGGACCTCCTGCTTGCAAAGCAGGCGCTCTACCAATTGAGCTATGGCCCCGCGAATCACAGGTGACAAGTCACCTTGAGGTCGCACGTGGGGATACCGGGATTTGAACCTGGGACCTCTTCATTATCAGTGAAGCGCTCTAACCAACTGAGCTATATCCCCCTATTGGGCAGATTTGAGACTACCGGAACCAGCCGGTTTCTCCCAATCGAGACGAGAGAAAACCGCGGCTGGTTCCACGTGAAACGTGTATTTCTGCCTAGTTGTTGGTGAAACCGACGAGCAGTCCGCCGGTCATCTTCACGCTGAGGTTGTACAGCAGGGCGAAAATGGCCCCCAGCGCGGTGATGACGACCGTGTTGAGCACGGCCACCACGGTGGCGAAGCCCATGACGTTCCCGAGCGAGAGAATGCTCGCGAGGTCTGACGAGTCGCCGGCGATCGAGGTGTACAGGTCGTCGACCGTGTCGAAAATCATCGTCTGGTTGAGCACCGTAAAGATCAGGAACGTGGCCACGATCGTGACGACGGCCAGGCAGACCGCGACCAGGAACGAGAGCTTCACGCTCGACCAGAAGTCGATGTACACCAGCTTGAGGCGCACCTGCTTCGTGGACGGTCGGCGGGTCGACTTCTTGGCAAGCTTTTCTGCGACGCTACTCATCTACTGATTCTTCTTTCTCCGCGTCGGTCTCCGGTGCGGCCTCAACGAGTTCGGCCACCAGATTGCGTTCGGTGTTCTTCGCTATGGCAATGATCCTGTCCTGCTCCGCGAATTTCGCGAAGACCACGCCCATCGTGTCGCGTCCCTTGGCCGGGACTTCCGCGACGTCAGAGCGTACCACCTTGCCGCTGGCCAGGACCACGAGCACCTCGTCGCCTTCATCGACGATCAGGGCGCCCACCAGGTCGCCCCGGTCCTCGTTGAGTTTGGCGACCTTGATGCCGAGGCCCCCGCGGTTCTGCAGGCGGTATTGGTCGGCCGCTGTGCGCTTGGCATAGCCGCCTTCCGTGACCACGAAGACGAATCCGTCATTGGAGACAACGGATGCGTCGAGCAGTTTGTCTTCGCCCCGGAAGTGCATGCCGATGACGCCGGAGGTGCTGCGTCCCATCGGCCGCAGGGCCTCATCCGTCGCGGTGAACCGGATGGACATGCCCTTGCGGGAGACGAGCAGCAGGTCGGAATCGTCATTGACGAGCAGCGCGGAGACGAGTTCGTCGCCTTCTCTGAGCTTGATCGCGATGATCCCGCCGGTGCGGTTGGTGTCGTATTCGCGCAGCGCGGTCTTCTTGATCAGGCCGTCGCGGGTGGCGAGGGTGAGGTACTGGGCCACCCCGTAATCGCGGATGTCGAGGATCTGCGCGATTTCCTCACCCGGCTGCAGCGCGAGCAGGTTGGCGACGTGCTGGCCCTTCGCGTCGCGGCCGGATTCGACTGCTTCGTACGCCTTGGCGCGGTAGACCCGGCCGGTGTTCGTGAAGAACAGGAGCCAGTGGTGCGTGGTGGTGACGAAGAAGTGCTCCACGACGTCATCCGCTCGGAGCTGGGCTCCCTTGACGCCCTTGCCGCCACGGTGCTGGTTGCGGTAGTTGTCGCTCCGGGTGCGCTTGATGTAGCCGCCGCGGGTGACGGTGACGACCATCTCCTCTTCGGGGATGAGGTCCTCGATCGACATGTCTCCGTCGAAGCCGAACATGATCTCGGTGCGCCGGTCGTCGCCGAACTTGGCGGTGATCTCGCCGAGTTCTTCGCTGATGATCGTGCGCTGGCGCTCGGGGCTGGCCAGGATCGACTTGAACTCGGCGATCTGCAGCTCGAGTTCGGCGGCCTGGTCGATGATCTTCTGTCGTTCGAGGGCGGCCAGGCGACGCAGCTGCATGGTCAGGATCGCGTCGGCCTGGAGCTTGTCGACGTCGAGCAGGGCCATCAGGCCTTCGCGGGCGTCATCGACGGTGTTCGACCGGCGGATGAGGGCGATGACCTCATCGAGCGCGTCGAGGGCCTTGAGGTAGCCGCGCAGGATGTGCGCGTCGGCCTCAGCCTTGTTCAGCCGGAACTGCGTGCGCCGGACGATGACCTCGATCTGGTGCGCGACCCACGCGGTGATGAAGCCGTCCAGGGCGAGCGTGCGCGGGATGCCGTCGACGATGGCGAGCATGTTCGCGCCGAAGTTGTCCTGCAGCTGGGTGTGCTTGTACAGGTTGTTCAGCACGACCTTGGCGACCGCATCGCGCTTGAGCACGATGACGAGGCGCTGGCCGGTGCGACCGGATGTCTCGTCGCGGATGTCGGCGATGCCGCTGATCTTGGCGTCCTTGACCAGGTCGGCGATCTTGATCGCGAGGTTATCCGGGTTGACCTGGTAGGGCAGTTCGGTGATGACGAGGCAGGTGCGACCCTGGAGCTCCTCGATGTTGACCACGGCGCGCATCGTGATGGAGCCGCGGCCGGTGCGGTAGGCATCCTGGATGCCCTTGGTGCCGAGGATCTGGGCGCCGGTGGGGAAGTCGGGGCCCTTGATCCGCTGCATCAGGGCCTCGAGCAGCTCCTCACGGGTGGCCTCGGGGTTCTCGAGGTACCACAGCGCGCCGGCGGCCACCTCGCGCAGGTTGTGCGGCGGGATGTTCGTGGCCATGCCGACGGCGATGCCCACGGAGCCGTTGACCAGCAGGTTCGGGAACCGGGCGGGCAGCACGGTCGGCTCGAGCGTGCGGCCGTCGTAGTTGTCCTGGAAGTCGACGGTGTCTTCGTCGATGTCCCGCACCATCTCGAGCGCGAGCGGAGCCATCTTGGTTTCGGTGTACCGGGGGGCGGCGGCACCGTCGTTGCCGGGGGAGCCGAAGTTGCCCTGGCCGAGGGCCAGCGGGTACCGCAGGCTCCACGGCTGGACGAGCCGCACGAGGGCGTCGTAGATCGAAGAGTCACCGTGCGGGTGGAACTGCCCCATCACGTCGCCGACGACGCGGGCGCACTTCGAGAAGGCCTTGTCGGGGCGGTAGCCGCCGTCGAACATGGCGTAGATCACGCGGCGGTGCACGGGCTTCATACCGTCGCGCACGTCGGGCAGCGCGCGCCCGACGATGACGCTCATCGCGTAGTCGAGGTAGGACCGCTGCATTTCCAGCTGCAGGTCGACCTGGTCGATCTTGCCGTGCTGGATCAGGTGCTTCGCCGCGGCCGCGGCCTCGGCGGCCTCCACGGTGTTCTCGCCCGGGGTGTCGGGGGTGTCTTTAGATGTCAAGGAAACGCACGTCCTTCGCGTTCTTTTGGATGAAGTTACGGCGGGACTCGACGTCCTCGCCCATCAGGGTGGAGAAGATTTCGTCGGCAGCCGCCGCGTCATCGAGGGTGACCTGCAGCAGCGTGCGGGATTCCGGAGCCATGGTCGTTTCCCACAGTTCCTTGTAGTCCATCTCGCCAAGACCCTTGTAGCGCTGGATGCCGTTGTCCTTGGGAATCCGCTTGCCGGCCGCAGCGCCATCCGCCAGCAGGGCGTCGCGCTCTCGGTCCGAGTACACGTATTCGTGCGCCGAGTTGGCCCACTTCAGTCGGTACAGCGGCGGCTGGGCGAGGTAGACGTAGCCCAGGTCGATCAGCGGGCGCATATACCGGAACAGCAATGTAAGCAGCAGGGTGGTGATGTGCTGGCCGTCGACGTCGGCATCGGCCATCAGCACGATCTTGTGGTACCGCACCTTGTCCGGGTTGAATTCCTCGCCGATGCCGGCGCCGAACGCCGTGATCATGGCCTGCACCTCGTTATTGCCGAGCGCGCGGTCGAGGCGAGCCTTCTCGACGTTGAGGATCTTGCCGCGGAGGGGGAGGATCGCCTGGGTCTCGGGGTTGCGTCCCTGCACGGCGGAACCGCCGGCCGAGTCACCCTCGACGATGAAGATCTCGGAGAGGGAGGGGTCCTTGCTCTGGCAGTCCTTGAGCTTGCCGGGCATGCCGCCGCCCTCGAGCAGGCCCTTGCGGCGGGCCGTTTCCCGGGCCTTGCGCGCGGCCATCCGGGCGTTCGAGGCCTGGAGGGCCTTGCGGATGATCTCGCGGGCCGGGTTCGGGTTGCGGTTGAACCAGTCCGAGAGCTGGTCGCCCGCGACGCGCTGCACGAATGCCTTGGCCTCGGTGTTGCCCAGCTTGGTCTTCGTCTGTCCTTCGAACTGCGGTTCGGCGAGTTTGATCGACACGACGGCGGTCAGACCCTCGCGCACGTCGTCGCCGGTGAGGTTGTCATCCTTTTCCTTCAGGATGCCCTTCTCGCGGGCGTACTTGTTGACGAGCGTGGTGAGCGCGGCCCGGAAACCCTCTTCGTGGGTTCCACCCTCGTGGGTGTTGATCGTGTTCGCGTAGGTGTGCACGCTCTCCGTGTACGCGGTGGTCCACTGCATGGCCACTTCGAGCGCGATCTTGCGCTCCTTGTCTTCGAACTCGAAGGAGATGATTTCGTCGTTGACGAGGTCGGCCTTCTTGGCACGGTTCAGGTAGGCGACGTAGTCGACCAGGCCCTGCTCGTACATGAAGGTATTGGTGACGGGGTTGCCCTCGTCGTCAGCGTGTTCGGGCCGCTCGTCGGCGAGCGTGAGGCGCAGGCCCTTATTGAGGAAGGCCATCTGCTGGAACCGGGCGCGGAGCGTTTCATAGTCGAACTCGACGGTCTCGAACGTTTCGGTGCTCGGCCAGAAGGTGATGGTCGTGCCGGTCTCGCTGGATTCTTCGCCCTTTTCCAGCGGAGCGTTGGGAACGCCGTCGGCGAAGCTCTGGCGCCAGACATGTCCCTGGCGGCGTACCTCGACCTCGAGGCGGGACGACAGCGCGTTGACGACCGAGCTTCCGACTCCGTGCAGTCCGCCGGAGACGGAGTAGCCGCCGCCGCCGAACTTTCCGCCGGCGTGCAGGACCGTCAGCACGACCTCAACGGTCGAGCGGCCCTCAGCCTTGTGGATGTCGACCGGGATGCCGCGGCCGTTGTCCTCGACCCGAACCGCGCCGTCGGCGAGGATACGGATTCCGATGGTGTCGCAGTATCCGGCCAGCGCCTCGTCGACGGAGTTGTCGACGATCTCGTAGACGAGGTGGTGCAGCCCGCGGGGACCCGTCGAACCGATGTACATTCCAGGTCGTTTGCGTACGGCTTCAAGTCCTTCGAGAACCTGGATATCGTCTGCGCCGTATTCGTGCGCCGGCTCTGTCTTTGGTTCAACTGACATCTGAAAGTGGGCTCCTGACCGTCGCACGGGCGACCATTCAGTCTACCAAACGGGCCGAGTGCTCCCGGCCACATACGCGCGTCTGGCGCGTTTTATTTGCGAGGGTGACCGAATTTGCCCGGTTACCCGTAGGTATCGCGTGGACCCCGCCCTGGAATTGATCTGGGGCCCTTTTTCCAGGAGGGGGCGTTGGGTCCCTGAAATCGGATTGACTCGATTCCGGCATCCGGATACTTCACGGCGATGTGATCCATGATCTCGACGCGCATCATCCTCAGCTGCGTGGCCCACGCGGTCGACTCGCAGCTCACGGTCAACACACCGTCCTCGATTCCGGCGGGGGTGGAGTGTTTCGCGGTCTCCTCTCCGGCCAGCTCGACCCACGATGCGAGGAGTTCGGACTGGGCGAGGGGAGAGTTCCAGCCGAGTTGCCTGGTGAGCGAACTGATCGCATCGCCGAGCCCCCGCGGGTCGCGGCCGGCCCCGAACGGAACGCTGGAACCGGTTTCGTCACGGGTGCGGCGCTTGCCCCTGGATCGTTTGGCATTCGGGTCGCCGAAGACGTCTTTGAAGCGCAGGTAGACGCGGCCCGCTTCGCTCTGCTCAGCCATCGACAACAGCCCCCGCCCGGATGTGGACGGTGTGCGCCGCGAGGGCCTCTGGCACGTCCTCGAGAACGGCGGCCGTGATAATCACCTGTTCGAAACCCGCGACGGCATCGGCCAGGCGCCGGCGCCGGGATTGGTCGAGCTCGGCGAACACGTCGTCGAGGATCACAACCGGATCTCCGCTCGTGGAGTCGCGGCGCAAGAGCTCGGCCGAGGCGAGCTTCAGGGCCAGGGCGAACGACCACGATTCCCCGTGGCTCGCATAGCCCTTGGCAGGCAGGGCATTGAGCATGAAAACGAGGTCGTCCCGGTGCGGACCGGCCAGGGTCAACCCGCGCTCGAGTTCCTTCGGCCGCAGACTCGCCAGCGCCGCCCGGAAAAACTCCCGAGTCCCGGTGCTCGAGCCTGTCGCGGTGGTCGAGCCTGTCGAGACCCGGATTGCGCCCGCGTCGACCCCGGAATCTTCATCCGCCCCGAGGATGCTGAGCGAGGCGATCAGCGCCGGTCCATGGTCTTCGCCCGCCACGGACTGATAGGCCACGCGCAGCGGTTCGCCGAGCTGGCGTATGAGTTCGGCGCGCTCGTCGATGATCTCGGAGCCCAGTTCGACGAGTCTCTCGTCCCAGATATCGAGTGTGCCCAGCGCATTCGGGCGTACGCCCGCCGCCCGGGCGGACTTCAAAAGAGTGTTCCGCTGTTTGAGCACCCGATCGTAGTCGGCCAGCACAGCGGAAATGCGCGGGGTGCGCAGCACGAGGAGCTGGTCGAGGAATCGTCGCCGACCGGATGGGTCGCCCCGGACCAGGGCGAGGTCCTCCGGTGCGAACAGCACGCTCGAGAAGTACCGCGGAAGTTCGCGGGTCTTGATCACGGATCGGTTGACCTGCGCCCGGTTCAGCCCCGATCGGTTGATCTGGACTTCGGTGAGAAGGTCCCGGCCGTTGTATTCGAGCCGCGCTCGAATGATCGCGGCGTCCTGGCCGGCCCGGATCATGGCACCGGTTGTCGACACCCGGTGCGAACCGAGGGTGCTGAGAAAGCCGAGGGCCTCGATCAAGTTCGTTTTTCCCTGACCGTTGCGTCCCACGACCAGGTTGGGTCCTGGCAGGAACGGAACGTCGACCTGCGCGTAATTGCGGAAGTCGGTGAGTGACAAGTGTGTGACCCTCACGCCGGGTCAGTCCGCCTTCTTCACGGCGTGGCCGCCGAACTGATGACGCAGGGCGGCGACGGCCTTCATGGCGGGTGAGTCACCCTGTCGAGACACAAACCGCGCGAAAATCGACGCGCTGATCGTCGGCACAGGGACACCGTTGGCAATCGCTTCCTCGATCGTCCACCGGCCTTCGCCCGAATCCTCGACGTAGCCCTCGATGTCGGACAGGTCGGGATCTTCCTTGAGGGCGCTAACGAGAAGCTCCAGCATCCAGGAACGCACGACGGTTCCCCGCTGCCAGGCGGTGAAAACGGCCGGGACATCCGTCATCAGGTCGTCGCGTTTTTCCAGGAGTTCATACCCCTCGGCGTATGCCTGCATGAGCGCATATTCGATACCGTTGTGCACCATCTTCGCGTAGTGGCCGGCACCGACGGCTCCCGCGTGAACGAAACCCTCTTCGCGCGCGCCCTCCGGTCGCAGGGCGTCGAAGACGGGCATCGCCCGCTCGACCTGTTCCGCCGCTCCGCCGACCATCAGGCCGTATCCGTTCTTCAGTCCCCAAATTCCGCCCGACACACCGGCGTCGATGTAGTGCACACCGGTCTTCTCCAGGAGTTCGGCATGGCGGAAGTCGTCGGTGAACCGTGAGTTGCCTCCCTCGATGACAAGATCGCCGGCGGCCAGCAGCTCCGAGAGTTCCCCGACCACCGAGTCTGTGATCTCGCCCGCCGGCACCATGATCCAGACGATCCGGGGTGCCGGAAGGGCCTGGATGAGCTCGGCGACGGATGCGACGTCGGTCAGATCCGGATTGCGGTCGTACCCGGTTACCTCAATGCCGCCCGCGCGCATCCGGGTGCGCATGTTCGCACCCATCCTGCCCAGGCCGATGATGCCAATGTGCAATTCGTGTCCTTTGACGGGAACTCGAGCCTCAGCGCAGGAGGAGGTTCGGCTGCAACAGGTACTTGTAGCTGTCGGCTCCCGGCTGGTCGCGTGAGTTCTGGCTGGTGATGAGAACCGGGCCCGGCTTATTCGGGTTCTCGGTCCTGGTGAACGAAATGCGCACGAACTCCGAGTGCACCGCTCCCAGTCCGTCCAGCAGGAACTGCGGCTTCAGGGAGACGACGGTCTCGGTGCCGGAGAGGATCGCGTCGATCTTCTCCGAAGCCTGGGCCTGTTCGGATCCGATGGCCTCCAGGGTTAGTCCGTCGGCGGCGAAGGTGAAACGCAGGGCTGCCTCCCGCTCAAGGACGAGCTGCACCCGGCGGGTCGCTTCGATGAGCTCCGCGGTGTTGATCACGGCGTAGTTGTCAACGGTCTCGGGGAACAAGCGCCGGACGGGCGGGAAATTGCCCTTGATCAGCAACGATGTCACGGTCTTCTTCTCCGCCGTGAAGGCGATGAGCTCACGGTCGTCGGTGCTCGTGATGGCCACCGAGATGGTTCCGCTGTGCCCGAATGTCTTGCCGACCTCCTGCAGGGTGCGGGCGGGAACCAGGGCGGTGATTGTGCCCTGGGCCTCGTTTGAGCCGCGATCCCAGTCGATTTCGCGAACGGCAACCCGATAGCGGTCAGTGGCAACCATGCTCAGGCTGTTCTCGCTGATTTCGAGTTGTACGCCCGTGATCACGGGGGTCACGTCGTCACGGGATGCCGCGACGGCAACCTGCGCGACGGCCATGGAGAATTCCTCGGCCGGTACGAGCCCGGATTGGGCTCCCACCTGCGGAATGCTCGGATATTCCTCGACCGGCATGGACAAGAGTGTGAAGTTTGCGGAGCCGCAGCTGACCGAGATGCGGGACTCGTTGGTCGAGAACCGAACGGGGGCATTCGGCATCCGGCTGGCAATCTCGGCGAGGAGCCGGCCGGAGACGAGGACCTTGCCGGTTTCTTCAACATCGGCGGCGATTTCGGTCTGGGCGGAAACCTCATAGTCGAACGAGGACAGGATCAGCCCATTCTCCGTCGCTTCGATCAGAACGCCACTGAGGATCGGCAGGGTGGTGCGCTGGGGGAGAAGCTTGACCGCGAACGATACAGCTTCGCTGAAAACGTCCCGGTTGGCCTGGAATCTCACGAAGTTACTCCTGTCGAAGGCGGTGGGTGGCTCAATGCTAGTCGTCTTCCGGAGCGGGCCGGTGACCAGCAGCGCTGGGCAGTAAAGGTTGTCGGATGGAGAGATATAAGAATTCTTGTTAATGGTCTTAACCGCTGTGGAAACTGTGGATAACTCTGTGGATATAGCGTGATCACTGGGAACTACACGTTTGTAAGTTGTTAGCGGCCTGTGGGATTAAATGACAAGAAGTTGTGAGGTCCAGATCGGCCCGAGACGAGTTTTCACAGGCGACCGTTGAGTTTCAACAGATTGCGACCCGTTGTTGTCAGAGTTTCCACAGGATTTTCCACAGGTGGAAAACTCTGGGTTTTTGTCAGTTACTTGTACCGGTGATTCTGTTTGATGCGGTTCGTGAGCTCAGTGACCTGGTTGTAGATCGAACGGCGCTCCTTCATGAGCTCGCTGATCTTCTTGTTCGCGTACATCACCGTCGTGTGGTCGCGGTTGCCGAACAGCTGGCCGATCTTGGGCAGCGAGAGATTCGTGAGCTCCCGGCACAGGTACATGGCTATCTGCCGGGCAGTGGCGACGGCCTGGGACCGGGAAGAGCCGTAGAGGTCATCGACGGTGAGTTTGAAGTAGTCGGCCGTGTTGGTGATGATGTCGACCGGTGCGATGACGTTGTCCTCATCGAGGGTGATCAGGTCCTTGAGTACCGTCTGAACCAGGTCCATATCAACCGGTGTGCGGTTCAGGCTGGCGAACGCCGTGACGCGAATGAGTGTTCCTTCGAGTTCCCGGATGTTGGAGGACACCTTCGAGGCCATGAACTCGAGGATGTCGTCGGGAACCTGGAGATTCTCGCTCTGGGCCTTCTTGCGGAGGATGGCGATGCGGGTCTCGAGGTCGGGAGCCTGGACATCCGTGATCAGACCCCACTCGAAGCGCGACCGCATCCGGTCTTCGAAACCGGTCAGGTGCTTGGGCGGCAGGTCGCTGGTGATGACCACCTGCTTGTTGTGGTCGTGCAGGGTGTTGAAGGTGTGGAAGAAGGCTTCCTGCGTCTCCGCCTTGCCCTGCAGGAACTGGATGTCGTCAATCATCAGGATGTCGATGTTGCGATAGCGCGACTGGAAGGCGGACCCGCGGTTGTTGGCAATCGAGTTGATGAAGTCGTTCGTGAATTCCTCGGAACTGACATACCGAACGCGGATGCCCGGATACAGACTCATGGCGTAGTGGCCGATGGCGTGCAGGAGGTGGGTCTTGCCGAGGCCACTCGAGCCGTAGATGAAGAGCGGGTTGTACGCCTTCGCGGGAGCCTCGGCCACAGCGACGGCTGCCGCATGGGCGAATCGATTGGACTGGCCGATCACGAAGTTGTCGAAGCTGTACTTGTTGTTGAGACGTGTGTCGTGGGGGCGCTCGGGCGAGGTTGTCTCAAAGACCGACAACGGCGCGGCCGGTGTTTCGGCGATCGGGCGAGTGGGGGAGTCGAGCTGCGGCGGTTGCTGGGGACGCAACGATTCCTGTTCGAGTTCGGGATTGACCACCACGTAGAAACTGGATACCGCGCTGGCTTCGTCGAGCTGGCCCATCGCCATCAGCAGCGGAACGCGCATGCGCTGGTTCAGCATGCTCGCCGTGAATTCGTTGGGCACCTCCAGGTAGAAGGTTCCGGCCGCAATTCCCTTGGGTTCGACCAGGGTAAGAAAGCCGTAGAGCATCGGTGTGATGCTGTCGTCGGACTCCAGAGTGGTCAGCACCGACCGCCAGGTGTCCGTTATGGGCTGTTCTCCGTCTGCCATGATTGCCTAATCTCTGAAATTCCGACTGGGCCGGAAGCCGCTGGGTTGGTGCCGCGCTCTGGACATCGATTTAATCGCCGAACAAATCATCCACAAAGTTATCCACCGCCTGTGTGTAAATCCGGTCGAATTCACAGGTTTCCTGCCCAAACCTGTGGATAACTTGTCCTCACGGTAGTCACTCGCCGATAGTCAGTCCAAATTAGCCACGATCCCGCCGCGTGTCACTCCGACGATTAGCGGAATTCTTGTGCAGAATCGGTCGTTTGGGCTTGCTGGGTTTGACCAGAACAGGGTGAGGCCGTAGTTTTAGTAGGTTGACCCCAGCCCGAGGGCTAGCTACTTCTTTCCCGGCCATTGTCCTGGCCTGCGGATATCCAACACGTGGAGATTGAGCAATGAGCAAGAGAACGTTCCAGCCGAACAACCGTCGTCGCGCGAAGGTGCATGGCTTCCGTTTGCGTATGCGCACCCGCGCCGGCCGCGCAATTCTCGGTGCCCGCCGTCGCAAGGGTCGCACCGAACTCTCCGCTTAGGCTCCGATGCTCGCCGGGGCCAATCGCATCACGAGCGGGAGCGACTACAAAGCCGTTGTTCGACGGGGTTTGCGCTACGTCGCACCCCATACGGTTACGTATGTTCGCAAGAGCCGTGAAGATTCCCCGGCGCGTTTTGGTTTCATCGTCGCAAAGAGTGTGGGTGGCGCAGTGAGCCGCAATCGCGTTCGTCGGCGGCTGAAGGCCGCGAGCTACGAGATCCTGACGTCGGTCCGACCGGGAACGGATGTCGTGGTGCGTGCTCTGCCCTCGGCGTTGGACACGAGCTGGCTCGTGCTCAAGGCCGAACTCTCCGATGCGCTCGTCAAGGGCGGCGCCCGGTAGATGGCCGTGAACAGGGTGATTGCGACGATTGTGCTGTTCCCCCGCAACGTGGGGGTTCTCCTCCTGCGTGCGTACCGCGCTGTGATTTCCCCGCTCTATGGGGATGTCTGCCGGTACTACCCCTCGTGCTCGGCGTACACCCTGGGCGCGGTCCAGGAACACGGCCTCGTGATCGGATCTGCCCTCGGCGCGAGGCGTCTCGCCCGGTGTCATCCGTGGGCCGAAGGCGGAGTGGATGATGTCCCGCTCAAGCGCACACGCCGCTACCGAGTGACATCCTTTGGATTTGTTGTCGCACCAAGCCACGGAAAGGGCTGACCCGAAGTATGGACCTCCTAGGAATCATCCTCTGGCCACTGAAGTGGGCGGTGGAGCTGCTTCTTGTCGCTTTCCACTGGCTGTTCTCCAATATGGGCCTCGGCTACAACGACGGAATCACCTGGGTGCTGTCCATCGTCGGCCTCGTCATCGTCGTCCGAGCCGCCCTCATCCCGATCTTCGTCAGGCAGATCAAGAGCCAGCGCAAGATGCTCGAGGTTGCGCCGCAGCTCAAGAAGATCCAGGACAAGTACAAGGGCAAGAAGGACCAGTTCTCCCGCGAGTCCATGTCCCGCGAGACCATGGAGCTGTACAAGCGCACCGGAACGAATCCGCTGAGCTCCTGCCTGCCCCTGCTGCTGCAGATGCCCATCTTCTTCGCCCTGTTCTCCGTGCTCAACGATGCCCAGCACCTCAAGGCCGGTGTCGGACCGCTCGACGTCGATCGGGCGCAGAGCTTCGGCAACGCATCCCTGTTCGGACAGGCCCCGCTGAGCGAGTCGTTCGCCAGCCAGTGGACCCTCATGATGGCCGGTAACCCGTACAGCGTCGCCGTCATGGTCATCGCGGCCGTCATGGTCGTGCTGATGACCGCCTCGCAGTTCATCACCCAGCTGCAGATCGTCTCGAAGAACATGTCGCCGGAGACCAAGGCGAGCCCGATGTTCAAACAGCAGCGCATCATGCTGTACCTGCTCCCCCTCGTCTTCGCCTTCTCGGGCGTCGCGTTCCCCCTCGGCGTCATGTTCTACTGGCTCACCTCGAACATTTGGACGATGGTTCAGCAGTTCATCGTGATCCGCAACATGCCCACCCCCGGCAGCGAGGCGGCCAAGGCCCGCGAAGAACGCCTGGCCCGCAAGGGAAAGCTTGTGGCGAAAGACGGCGACATCATCATCGTCGAGGAACCGAAGAAGCCCGCGCAGCGCCAGCAGCCGGTCGGCAAGAACCGTTCAAAAAAGCAACCCGGCCCGAAGAAGTAGACGAGAGACCGACGTGACTGACGTGACTGAAACCGACGCAACCGTGCCCGACACCGCAGAAGATTCCACCGTGCCCGAGACGCCCGTGAGCCCCGAGGCCGAGGGCGGCGCAGCCCACGGCGACGACTCCCCCACTGTCGACCAGCTCGAGCAGGAGGGCGACATCGCCGCGGATTACATTGAGGAGTTCCTCGACATCTGCGACCTGGACGGCGACATCGACATCGACGCCCGCAACGGCCGCGCCTACGTGTCGGTCAACGCCGCCGACGGCGACACGCTGCGCGTGCTGTCGAAGCCGGACACGGTCAACGCGCTCCAGGAGCTCACGCGCCTGGCCGTGCAGAACAAGACCGGATCCTTCTCGCGCTTGATCCTGGACATCGGCGGGTCCCGTGAGGCACGCCAGGCCGAGCTGTCTGCGCTGGTCGGTCGCGCGATCGAACGCATCGAGGCCGGCGCCGCCGACGCGGCCCTGCCCCCCATGTCGTCGTATGAGCGCAAGCTCGTGCACGACCTGGTCTCGGAACGCGGTTTCGTGTCCGAGTCCAATGGCGAGGGCCGCGACCGCCACACGGTCATCTCCCGCGCCTGATCGAACGCGACACGATGACGGAACAACTCGAGCACGAACCGGCCGCCGCAGCGGGACTCTTCGGGGAGAGAATTGGGATCGCACGTGCGTTCGCGCACAATTTGGCTGATCAGGGCGAGATTCGTGGATTGATCGGGCCGCTGGAACTTCCTCGTCTGTGGAGCCGGCACATCCTGAATTGTGCGATCGTGGCGCCCCTGCTGCGACCGGGCGTTGTCGGCGATGTGGGGTCGGGTGCGGGGTTGCCTGGCCTGGTGCTGGCGATTGCACGTCCCGATGTCTCGTTCGTGCTGATCGAACCGATGGAGCGCCGGGTGGCCTGGCTGAACGACCAGGTGGGCGCGCTTGGCCTCGAGAACACGACCGTGGTGCGGGCGAGGGCCGAGGATGTGCGCCTCGAGCAGCCGCTGGATCAGGTGACCGCTCGGGCCGTGAGCGCATTCCGGACCCTCATCCCCCTCACCGCTCCCCTGCTTCGGCCCGGCGGTGAGATGGTGCTCATGAAGGGCGCCGGCGCCGAGGCGGAGGTCGATTCGGCGGCCAAGGCGATTCGCAAGTACCGGCTGAGCAATGTTGAGGTGATTACGCTCGGTGAGGGCGTGCTGGACGAGGTCACGAGGGTCATACGGGCTACAGTGGATTAGTCCCAGGTACCGCCACTCGCCCTCAGTGAGAGTCGGACCGAGGTTCCCTTTCGGGTGGCTCATCAACCGTCGAACGTAAAGGTTTCACGTGAAACATCCTGGTGAAGACCAGCAAGTCAGCAGCCCAGCCGGATTCGACACGCCGCTCGCTCGTGAGATTTCGGACCTGACCCGCCGACGCCAGGCGCTCGCCTCCGAACGCCTCCCCCAGCCCGAGAAAACACGGGTTCTGACGGTGTCGAACCAGAAGGGCGGGGTGGGTAAGACGACCACCGCGGTCAATCTCGCCGCCGCGCTGGCGAGGCAGGGCGCCCGGGTGCTCGTGATCGACCTGGACCCGCAGGGCAACGCCTCAACGGCGCTCGGAGTCGAGCATCGGGCCGAAACGCGCAGCGTGTACGACGTCATCATCAACGACATGCCGCTCGCCGATGTCGTTCAGAAGAGCCCGGAATTCGGTGCGCTGTTCTGCGTTCCGGCGACGATTCACCTGGCTGGAGCGGAAATCGAACTGGTTTCGCTGGTCGCGCGCGAACAGCGGCTTCGACGCGCACTGGATCTGCACCTGCGCGAAATGACGGATCCGTATCACTATGTGTTCATCGACTGTCCCCCGTCGCTTGGCCTGCTCACAATCAATGCCTTCGTCGCTGCCCGGGAAGTTCTGATCCCGATCCAGTGTGAGTACTACGCGCTCGAGGGCCTAAGCCAGCTGCTCAAGAACATCGAACTCATCGAGAAGCACCTCAATCCCGACCTCGCGGTCTCAACGATCCTGCTCACGATGTACGACAGCCGTACGAACCTGGCCAACCAGGTGGCCCAGGATGTGCGCGACCACTTCCCGGATCAGGTGCTGGATACCCTGATTCCGCGTTCCGTGCGGGTGTCCGAGGCTCCCAGCTACGGGCAGAGTGTGATCAGTTACGATTTGAACTCCGCAGGATCGCTTTCCTACCTCGAAGCAGCGGCAGAAATCGCCCGGCGGGGCGCCCCAGAAACAGGAGCATAGCAATAATGGCGAAACGGACTGGCCTCGGCCGCGGCATTGGCGCATTGATTCCCGTTCAGGACCCGGCTCGGCTCTCCCGCCCGGTGGACGTCTTCTTCCCCTACGCGGAAGGGCAGGACCCCGACAAGGCGCCGGCCGCGGACGTGGCGGATGAACCGGAGGATCTCCTCCCCGTGCCCGGGGCCCGGCTCGCGCACCTCGACCCGGCCGATATCGTTCCGAACGCGGTTCAGCCCCGCACCGTCTTCGACGAGAGCGACCTGTCGGAACTGATCCACAGCATCCGCGAAGTCGGCGTCTTGCAGCCGATCGTGGTGCGTCCGCTTCTGGAACAGCCGGGCAAGTACGAATTGGTCATGGGCGAACGTCGCCTGCGGGCGAGCAAGGCGATCGGGCTGTCGAGCATCCCCGCGGTTGTTCGGGAGACCGCGGATGTCGACATGCTCCGCGACGCCCTGCTCGAGAACCTGCACCGCGCGCAGCTCAATCCGCTCGAAGAGGCGTCGGCGTACCAGCAACTGCTGGCCGACTTCGGCATCACGCAGGACGAGCTCGCGACGCGAATTGGTCGGTCCCGTCCGCAAATTACCAACACCCTGCGACTCCTGAAACTTCCGGAACCGGTGCAGCTTCGGGTGGCCGCGGGTGTTCTCAGTGCCGGCCACGCGCGGGCGATCCTGTCCGTGGGGGACCACCAGGGGATGTTGCGCCTCGCCGACAAGATCGTCAACGAAGACCTCTCGGTTCGCGCGGCCGAGGCGGCCGCGACCGCGGTGCCCAAGGCGGCGTCGACGCGTCCCGCGCCGGGGAAGCGGCAGGGTCACCTCGACGAGATCGCGGAGCGCCTCGGCGACCGCCTCGACACTCGTGTGAAGATCAATTTGGGAGCAAGAAAAGGCCAGATCACAGTGGATTTCGCTACGATCGGTGACCTCAACCGCATCCTCGTCGTCCTGGGCGAGCCCGGCTTCGGAGCGAACTAGCTTTCGACCCGCAGGATCGTTCCTGACGCGGTGAAAACTGCCGAATTCACCTCAATTCTGCGCCGGATCTGCAACCAGAAGCTGGCGTTGGGTGCCGCCGATGATCGCCCCGGGTCGAGTCCGGCACGCAGTCTGAGGCCGCATGTTTCACGTGAAACATCTTCGCTGCCGGCCGTTTCAGCGGTGCTGCTTGCGGGCTGGTTGCTGTGTTTCTCGTGGCGCAGCAAGCCGGAGGTCCGCGTTCCCCTATCTGCCGTAGGGGGACGCGCGGGATGATTCGCCCAGGGCCGGCAAATGGACTTCACGAGCACGCCAGCGTGTCGGTAGTTTTGATCCTTTGTGGGCGGTCCCCGTGATTGGGGGAGTGTACGTTTCACGTGAAACATCAGCGCTCCCGACGACCATCTGTGGTCTTCGGCGGGTCCAAGCGGCCCAGGCGGACCCAAATCGGTGAGACTTCGGCGCAGGGACGGAACTCCATGAACTCTCCCCTGCTGGTGCGATCATGACCACCTTGTGTAGGTTCGCGCTTCCGTCGAAGCGTGTTTCCCACGGCAGTAATCCGCGCACGAGTTCCATCAGGCCCGGGTCTCTTACGCGCACCGTGCCGCACGTTTCACGTGAAACATGCCCGATAGCGAGTGGTTCCGGGGCGGACCGTGCCCTTGCAAGCCTGAATCTTTCCCCAACGCCGCCCGGGCGTGCCCCGATGTGACGCCGATTTCCCGCAGTGGAGGCCATCCTGAGGGCCGACTTTCCCTGTGTGTGCCGTATTGACGGGGATGGGGTCCATGAGTGCCCAGCAATGTTTCACGTGAAACATGCCCTCTGCGCGGCCAAGAGTTGCGGCCATTCCGCTGCACCCAGTAAGTCTTACAGAAAACATGCGAGTCGGTTCGCGCGCGCCAACTTAGGCTTCAGGCGTGCACGCACCGCTGTCGTGGTGAGGCTCCTTTCCGGAGAGGGAGCCGAACTTTGCAGATCGGCCCCGAAAATGTCCCGCCTGAAGGCGTTGTGGTGCAACTACGCTGGGTTGATCCAGCTAAGGGCCGTTTGCGGTGAACCAGCAGTGTTTCACGTGAAACATGACGAATCCGGACGCCACGAGTGGCCCCTGGCTCCCGGAACGTGTGGCCAACTCAGGAGATCCGTAGATTTTCGAGGGTCCGACCGGACTGCTCCGGCTGTCGCCGGCGGAATTTCCTGAGTTAGCCCCACGCTGGCGCTCTACGCGGGACTGACAGCGGAACAGGTGGGCAGAACGGGGCGCGGGTGGGCTGAACGGGTGGCGGATGGACCTTGTCTGGTGTGACAAGGCGATGTGCCGTGGGCAAGCAGAGAAACACGTTGCGTTCGGCGTCCTGGGCGCCGGGAAAGAGTGACGCCGGGAAAGAGTGACACTGAGGCACGCGATATCCCCGTACGGGAACCGGGGGAGAGGTCAACTCAGGAGGTCCGGGGCCCGCAGGTGGTTTTCGCGCACTGGTTCGGCCCGCGTGGCCGGAATCTGCTGAGCTGGCCCCGGATGAATTCGGCCATCGCCGGAGGACGCGTGCGTCGATCGGAGATTCGTGCACCGCATTCCGATTTCCCGGGATGCCGGCCCGAAAGCACTCGTCCTGCGGCGCTGCTGCTGCTGTTGTTGCTAAGGAAGAATCTGCTGCTGTCGCAAAGCAAGAAAATGAACGGATATGCCATTTGATCAGCAATTTCCTATAGACGAGCTTGTGTGTCAGCGCGCGTCGATTACGCGGTTTGCTTGAGCTGACACACCGGGCAGTCGGGCGACGCCGGGAGTGTTTCACGTGAAACATCGGCCGCACCCGCACCCGCACCCGCACCCGGAACCGCACCCGGAGCACCACCGGGGCCCAGGTCGCACAAACAGTTCCTGGGCCTGCGGCGCCCCCGGGGGAGGGGTTCTCCCTCGACGGATCCGGGACGGAAGAAAAAATCAGGCTTCGGCGACAGCCGCCCGGGCGAGCGCCGCGTAGACCGCGCCGAGCGACTCGCCCGATGCCTCGATCGCCTGCGGGACCAGCGACGTCTCGGTCAGCCCGGGCAGAACATTGGCCTCCAGGAACCACGGCGTCCCCGCCGCGTCGACGATGAGGTCGATCCGGGACAGGTGGCGGAGGCCCAGGAGCGAATGGATCGCAACCGCAGTCGACTCGACAGCCGCAAGGACGGTCGGGTCCATGCGAGCGGGAGCGTAGAACAGGGTCTCGCCGGCGTTGTAGCGCGCCTCGAAGCTGTACACCCCGCTCAGGGGAACAATCTCGACCGCGGGGAGGGCGATGGGGCCCTCGCCCTTGTCGATAACCGTCACCGAAACTTCCGTGCCGGAGATGCGGGACTCGACCAGGGCGACATCGGCGTAGGCATAGGCGTCCACCATCGCGCGCGGCAGTCCGGCCGCGGCGGTGACGATAGTCACCCCCTGCGCGGACCCTCCCTGAGCCGGCTTGACCACGAGGGGCGCGGGCAGGGCGGCGAGTAGCCGTTCGAGAACACTCGTCGCGCCGAGGTCGCGGAAGGTCTCCTTGGAGAGGGCGACGGATGCCGGCGTCGCGTAACCGGCTCGGCGCACGAGTACCTTCGCCGTGGGCTTGGACCAGGCCAGGGCGGCCGCTTCGCCGCGCGCGCCGACGTGGGGGATACCCGTGGTCTCGATTAGCGCGAGGAGCGCACCGTCTTCACCGGTCGCCCCGTGCAGCGTTGGCCAGATGACATCCGGGTTGCGATCGACGAGTTCGGAGAGCAGCCCGGCGTGCGGGTCGATCACCGTGACGTCGTGGCCAGCTCCGGTCAGGGCGTCGGCCAGGCGGCGTCCCGAGCGAAGGGATACCTCTCGTTCGTGCGAGATCCCGCCCGCCAGCACAACGATGTCGAGGGGTACGAATTCGGTCATGATCAGGGAGTTTCCTTGCTCTAGCTGAGGCGGACGAGATCAGGAGGCGTCGGGTGGCGGGGAACCGAAGCGGGAATCGGCGCTGGGGGCATGGAGTGAGCCGGTTCCGGCGAAGGTGTCGAGCAGGTCCAGTTCGTCGCGGATGACCGTGGCCAGCCTGCGCACACCGAGCCGGATCTGATCCGGGGTCGGGTAACAGAACGACAGGCGCATGTTCCGGCGCCCGTCGCCGTTCGCGAAGAAGGCGGTCCCCGGCGTGTACGCCACGAGCTCGGTGACCGCGCGGGGAAGCATTGCCTTCGAGTCGAGCTCATCCGGCAGCGTTACCCAGACATAGAAGCCTCCGTTGGGGTTCGTCCAGGTCAGCTCCGGGAGGTATTCCTCCAGGGCGCCGACCAGGGCGTTCTTGCGCTCGCGGTACACGTCGCGGAACGTATTGATCTGACCTTTCCAATCGGCGGTGGACAGATACTCGGAGATCACGGACTGGGTGAACGAACTGGGCGACAGCACGGCGGCCTCGTTCGCGAGCACGAGCTTCTCCCGGATGGCGTGCGGAGCGAGCGCCCAGCCGACGCGGAAGCCCGGTGCCAGGGTCTTGGAGAAGGTGCCCAGGTACACGACGCCGTCCTCTTCGACCGAGCGCATGGCATCCGGCGCGGGGCGGTCGAAGTACAACAATCCGTAGGGGTTGTCTTCCAGCACGAGGATGTCATTCTGCCTGGCGATCTCGAGCACCTCGAGGCGCCGCTCCCAGCTCAGAGTCACGCCGGCCGGGTTATGGAAACTCGGGATCGTGTACAGGAACTTGATCCTCTTCCCGGCGGACTTCAGCCGGGCAATGTGCTCGCGCAGCGCTTCCGGGATGAGACCGTTCTCGTCCATCGGGACGTGCTCGACCTCGGCCTGGTAGGACTTGAAGATGACGAGGGCCGTGACGTAGCTTGGCCCCTCGGAGAGGACAACGTCCCCCGGGTCGAGAAAGAGCTTGCTGACGAGTTCCAGCGCGTGCTGCGATCCGGTCGTCACAACGACATCGTCGGCGTTGGCCCGGATGCCTTCGAGCGCCATCACGTCAAGGATCTGCTCGCGCAGCAGGGGAATGCCCTGCCCCGAGCCGTACTGCAACGCCGCGGCGCCGCGCTCGCGCATGACACGTTCCATGGCGTCGATCACGAGGTCCTGCGGCAGCGCGGCCACGTAGGGCATGCCGCCGGCCAGCGAGACGACCTCGGGGCGGGATGCCACGGCGAACAGGGCGCGCACCTCCGAGGCGCGCAATCCAGCGGCCCGGTCCGCGTAGTGGTGATACCACGGGTCGAGGTTGTTGCCGGCCTGGGAGGAGCCCTGTTCTGTCACGTCACGTCCGATCTGGTGTGCTCTTCATCGTATGGGGTCTTCTGCGGCGCCCTCGAAGTGTGTCCCGGCCGGGACCGCCGGGAGCACAAGAAAAGACCCGCCCGGCGTGAGCCGGACGGGTCCTCGTTCCTCAGGAACCAGCCGGTCGGCTACGCGAGGTAGGCGGCCAGGTCGGCTTCGAGGGCAGGCTTCGGCTTGGCGCCGATGACGGTCTTGACGACCTCGCCCTTCTGGAACACCTTCATCGCGGGGATGGAGGTGATCTGGTACTTCGCGGCCAGGCCCGGGTTGTCATCGACGTTCAGCTTGACGATGTCGAGCTTGTCGGCGTGCTCATGCGCGATCTGGTCCAGGATCGGGCTGACGGCGCGACAGGGGCCACACCACTCCGCCCAGAAGTCCACCAGAACGGTCTTCTCGTTTTTGATGACTTCCTGGTCGAAGGTTGCCTCTGTAACGGCACGTGCAGTCATGTCATTCTCCTTAGTTGGTAACGCTTGCAAGTTCGGTTTCGCCGGCCTTCGCCAGCAAATCCTCGGGAAGAGTGGAGAGGTAGTGCTCGGCGTCGAGCGCGGAGACACAACCGGATGCCGCGGCCGTCACGGCCTGGCGATAGGTGGGGTCGACCACGTCGCCGGCGGCGAAGACACCGGCCTGGCTGGTCTTGGACGAGCGGCCGCCGACGGAGATGGTGCCCTCGGGGGTAAGGTCCAGCTGGCCGTGCACGAGGTGCGTGCGCGGGTCGTTGCCAATGGCCACGAACAGCCCATCCAGTTCGAGGGTGCTCTCCGTGCCTGAGACGGTGTCGCGCAACTGGACGCCTTCAACGGCATCCGCGCCCAGGATGCCTACGACCTCGGAGTTCCAGATGAACTCGATCTTGTCGTTGGCGAAAGCGCGATCCTGCATGATCTTGGAAGCGCGCAGGGTGTCTTTTCGGTGAATGACATAGACCTTGCTGGCGAACCGAGTGAGGAAGGTCGCTTCTTCCATCGCCGAGTCCCCGCCGCCGACAACGGCGATGGTCTTGGCCTTGAAGAAGAAACCGTCGCACGTGGCGCACCAGGAGACTCCGTGGCCCGACAGTCGCTCTTCGTCGTCCAGGCCCAGCTTTCGGTACGCCGAGCCGGTGGCGACGATGACGGCCAGAGCCTCGTGCGTCTCGCCCGAGCCGAGGGTGACGGTCTTGATCGGGCCGGTGAGGTCAACGGCGGTGACGTCGTCGTAGACAACTTCGGTGCCGAACCGTTCGGCCTGCTCCTGCATCTTCGTCATGAGTTCCGGGCCCTGCACGCCATCGGTGAATCCGGGGAAGTTCTCGACGTCCGTCGTGTTCATCAGCTCGCCGCCGGCCTCGACCGAGCTGGCAATCAGCAGGGGCTTGAGGTTGGCCCGTGCGGCGTAAATGGCGGCCGTGTAGCCGGCGGGGCCGGAACCGATGATGATGATCTGGCGCACGCGTGCACACTCCTTGAATTCTGGGGGAAAGCGGGTAGAAGGCGATCGGGAACGTCGCTCACTGCCCGGTACAACACATCCTAATCGGATGCTATTCCGCGCCTTCCCCTCGGCGGGCGGGCGCACAGGAGGTTCGGAGGGGGCTCCCGCCGATTTGGTCTAGCGCCGGAGGCGGGCACGCAGCGGGACGATGACGGAGCGGAGTTCGGCACTGCGCATCAGCAGCAGCATCCCGAAGTAGGCCGCCGACATGACCACTCCGATGAGGAGCATCGACAGGATCGCCGGGATCCGGCCGGAGACGGCGAAGCCGCCCTCCCGGGCGCCGCCGAGTATCCAGAGCAGGGCCATGCCGAGCGCGAGCGGCAGCAGCACGGCGACGAGGTATTTGGCCAGGCTGCCCAGGATGCGGCGTCCATCGATCCCCCCGAGGCGGCGATGCAGGAGCAGGGCAGCCAGCCCGGTCTGTGCGATGCCCGAGACCGTCACGACGAGTGCGATGCCGACCGCGATCCACTCCTTCGGCAGCAGCGTGCACCCGAGCACCCCGGCCACGATGAGCACGACCTGGAACAGCGTGAAGAAGAACGGCGTGCGCGTGTCGCCCAGGGCGTAGAACGTGCGCTGGAGCACGAACAGGATGCAGAAGGCCACGAGGCCGAGAATGAAGGCGACAATCACGTTGCCGATGCCCTGCACCTGCTCGAACGGACGGACGAAGACGGCTGCGAACGGATAGGCGCAGACCGCGATCACGGCCGACGCGAGCACGATCAAGAGAGTCGTTCCGCGGATGGCGGACGAGGCATCCGTGCGCACCAGGTCGTACATGCCCCGCGAGGCATGTTCACTCATCCGGGTGAAGTACGCGGTGGCAACCGAGACGGTGATCACCGAATGCGGGAGCATGAAAATGAGCCAGGCCGTGGCGAGCACGAAGACGGATGCCTTGCCGGTGGCCACGAGGGCGACCTGCGTTTCGACGATCCCGGCGGCCGTGCTCAGGATCAGCATTCCGAAGGTCCAGCCGGCCATCTTGCCTGCCGTGCCGAGACCGACTCCGCGGAAGTGGAAGTCCGGACGGTAGCGCAGCCCTGCTCGCCGCCAGAAGTAGAACAGTACGACCGCCTGCGCCACGACGCCGAGGGTGGCGCTGCCCGCGAGGAGGGCGATCATCTCTGGGCTGAAGGCGCCGGCGGGTCGCTGGCCGTTCGGGTCTGCGCCGAAGAGGAGACCGAAGATGACCAGGCCCGCGATGGCGACGATGTTGTTGAGCACCGGGACCCAGGTGGATGGACCGAACGACTTGCGAGCATTCAGCACCTCGCCCAGCAGCGTATACAGCCCGTAGAAGAAGATCTGGGGGAGGCACCAGTAAGCGAACGCGATTGCGAGGCCGAGCTGGTCGCCCTTCAGGGGGAGCCCGATGAACCCCGTGATGGCCGGGGCCAGCAGGGTGGCCAGGATCGTCGTCGCGCCGAGAATGAGCAGGGCCACGGTCAGGAGCTTGTTGATATAGGCGGCGCCGCCGTCGGCGTTCAGGCTCGCGCGGACGATCTGTGGCACGAGCACCGCGGTGAGGATGCCGCCCGCGACGATGACGTAGACGGTGTTGGGCAGCTGGTTCGCGAGGGCGAAGGCGTCGGCGCCGTTGCCGATCGCACCGATCATCCCGGCGAGAACGATCAGTTTCACGAAGCCCAAAACCCGGGAAACGATCGTGCCCGAGGCGAGGAGGGCGCTCGCCCGGCCGATTCCGCCGGTATCGGCGGTGTCGGCGGCGCTAACCACGCGGCTCCGCGGCGGGTGTGGTGACGTCATCGGTCCCCGTCCCTGTTCCAGTCTCGGTCCCTGTTCCGGTCCCGGCGTCCGGCTCGGTCCCGGCGCCCACGGATGCCGCGCCTTCACGGCGGCGGCGCAGGATGTTGCGCCAGACGCCGAAGCCGAAGAAGAGCACGACGACGGCGGCGAAGAGCAGGGCGCCCAGGCCCTCCCAATCCGCGTGCACGCTCACCGCGATCTCCGCCGGACGGTCGATCCGCGTGCCGGCCGGTGTGTAGAGCGAGACGCGAAGCGTCACGTCTCCGTTGCCCACCGCGGCCGTCACCGGAACCTTCACGGTGCGCGCCGACTCGGCGTCAATGGTCGCCTCGACGTCATTCCCGACGACGAGGCGGCCGTTGGAGGGCACGACCTGCACCCTGACGCTCACGGACTGGCCGAGGGCGTTGCTCAAGGTGACCGGAATGTCCACCTTGCTGCCCACGACGTTGATCGGGCCCTTGGTGGTGACGGTGACGGACCTCAGCAGGGCGCCGGACGCGGCGAAACTCGCCGCGGTCGACTGCTGCCAGGCTGCGGGATCGTCGGCCCACGACGCGGACAGCAGCGCCAGGAGTTCGAGCCGGTGTGCGCCCGTGACGCGCACGGGGTCCTCGAGGGCGGTGGCGAAGGCGCCGACCTCGGCCTCACGTCGAAGGAGCTGACGGCCCTGGTCCACCCGGGCTGCCGATTCCGCCTGGGCCTGGAAGGCCACGGTGGCGGCCTGCGGGGCGGAACGCGCTTCCCTCAGCGTGGCGGGGGTCTGCCACGGGAGGGCAGCGAGGGCGTCGAGGGTCTCGCCGAGCCGGTTGGGACTCGCCGGCCAGCCCCGGTCAAAGGTGGCGAGGAGGGTGCGCGCGGTGCCCGGACGTTCCGCCGACACCACCGCCAATTGCGACGACGCCTCCGCCACCGCCTCGTGCCACTCGTCGTCGGTGGTTGCGCGCGCGGCCGTCCGCAACGCCCGGGAGATGGCGTCGTCGGTGGCGAGGCCCCGCCCGCTGCCGAGGGCGAGCACGGTGTTGGGCGTGGGGTCGTCCGCCGACTGGGTGACATTGCTGCCGCTGAGGATCGTCGTGGTGAGGCCGCTGGCGGCGAAGACGTCGAGATCGTTCTTCGCCACGACGCCGGCCGCCGGCCAGCCGATATCCGTCATCGTGTAGTCCCAGTCGAGCAGCCCCGCGCTCGTGGGCGGCGTCACCTCGCCCGGGGTCGGGGACGGCGAAGGAGTGGTCGCTTGACCGGGAGTCGGCGCGATGGTGCCGGGCGTCGGCTGGGGAGTGGCCGGGGCCTCGGTGAAGAGTTCGGGGTCGATGAGCCACTCGAACGAAATCGGGGAGAGCACCGTTTTCGAGCCGGCCTGGGCCTGCAGGGCGATGTCGGCGTCTGCATAGCTGAGAGGGAATATATCGTTCGTGGCCGCGGAGAGGCGGGAAAGCCACTCGGTTGCGCTCGGCGGCGCGGAGCTGCCCAGGACGCGGATCGACGCGATGATCATCGGATCGATCGCGATGGCAACGGGGCGGTCGATCACGCCGTCGAGCTGGCGTGAGAGCAGACCGGACTCCTGCGTGTACGTCTCCAGCTCCTCGGCCGGGATCAGGCCCGCCGATGACTGCGGGGCCGTGATCGGCATCGCAACGGCCAGCTTCACCGGGGTGACCGGGTCGCCGGAGTACCAGACGAAGGTGCCGCGTCCCTGCGCCAGCACCTCCCCGTCTGCCGTCAGGGTTGCCGCGATCCCGCGGGCTCCCCACGCATTCGCGGCACCGAGGCCGATGGCGTCGGCGGGCACGCTCAGCTTGACGCTCGCCGTGCTGCCGGGCTGGATGGTCGTCGTCGGGTGGCTCAGCATCCGGTCGCCCGGATCGCCGATGTCCTTGGGCTTCAGCCAGGAGTCCAGCGCGGACCGCGAAGTCAGCGCGCGCTTGGCCAGGTAGAGCTTGATGGTGCCGGCCGGAATTGAGTCTGCTGTGCTGTTTGTGATGCGCACCGTGACCGGAAGCGGCTGGCCGGGGCGCAGGATCGGCGACCCGGTGGGAAACACGTCGATGCTCACCGTGTCGGGCGGGGTCGCGGCCGCGTGGGCCGCGGAGGAGCCGGGGAACGTGCCGGCGAACCCGGTGAGGGCGAGGAGGAGGGTGACGAGCAGCACCGAAAGCGGCATCCGCAGTCGCGAGGTCAGGCTGCGCACGACCCCCGGGTGCACAGGCCGACGCGCGCGCTTAGTCCCGGCCTCCATAGAGGCGATTCTACGGCGTGCTTGCCGGGAGAAGCCTCCGCCGGGCAGCCAGTCGCTCCCCCCAGCAACTAACATGGGGAGATGCAGAGCGTCGCGGCAGCCCTCGCGCGGCTGGGCGACCTGGCTGCCTCCCCCACGGTGTCCCGACTGGCGAACGCATTCGCCGCCGCGGGGCACGAGCTTGCCCTCGTCGGCGGACCGGTGCGCGACGCCTTCCTCGATCGAGTCACCAACGACCTCGACTTCACGACGGATGCCTCTCCGGACCAGATCCTGAAGATCGTGAAGCCCCTCGCCGACGCGCATTGGGACATCGGTCGTGCGTTCGGCACCATCGGGGCAAAGGTCGGCGACGACACGGTCGAGATCACGACCTATCGCGCCGACAGCTACAACGGGCAGACGCGGCGGCCGGACGTGGTCTTCGGCGCGAGCCTCGAAGACGACCTCGTGCGGCGCGACTTCACCGTGAACGCGCTCGCCCTGCGGCTGCCCGAGGTGAAACTCGTCGACCCCTCCGGCGGCATCGACGACATGCTCGCCGGGATCCTGCGCACCCCCGCCGCGCCGGAGGTGTCTTTCGGTGACGACCCGCTGCGAATGATGCGGGCCGCCCGGTTGAGCGCTCAGCTCGGGTTCACCCTCGACCCGGACACCAGGGCCGCGATGACGGCCATGGCGGACAGCATCCGGATCATCTCGGCCGAGCGCGTCGGCGAGGAGCTGTCGAAGCTGCTGAAAGCCGACCGTCCGCGGTCCGGGATCGAAATTCTGGTGGAATCCGGGCTGGCCGAGATCGTGCTGCCCGAAATTCCGGCCCTCCGGCTCGAGGTCGACGAACACCACCACCACAAGGATGTCTACCAGCACACGTTGACCGTGCTTGAGCAGGCCATCGATTACGAACGGGAGCGCGGCAACCTGCCCGCGCCCGACCTGGTCGTGCGCCTGGCCGCCCTGCTTCATGACATCGGCAAGCCGGCCACGCGGCGGCTCGAGCCGGGCGGGGTGGTCAGTTTCTACCACCACGACGTGGTCGGTTCGAAGCTGGCGAAGAAGCGCCTGCGCGCCCTGCGTTTCGACAATGAGACGATCAACGCCGTGGGGCGGCTGGTCGAGCTCCACCTGCGTTTCTTCGGCTACACCGAGGGCGCCTGGACCGACTCGGCCGTGCGCCGCTACGTGCGCGACGCCGGCGACCAGCTCGAGCGCCTGCACATCCTGACCCGGGCGGACGTGACCACGCGCAACCGCCGCAAGGCCGACCGGCTCGGCTTCGCCTACGACGACCTCGAGCAGCGGGTGGCCGAGCTGGCCGAGCAGGAGGAGATGGCGGCGGTTCGCCCCGATCTCGACGGCGAGCAGATCATGGCCATCCTCGGCGTGAAGCCCGGACGCGAGGTGGGCGAGGCCTACCGGTACCTGCTCGAGCAGCGTCTCGACGACGGGCCGCTGGGCGAGGAAGAGGCAACCCGGCGGTTGCAGGCCTGGTGGGCGGGGCGTGGCCGGTAGCGGTGTCGCCCGTCGTGGCGCGATCCGACGGCGCAACGCCCTCACCGGGTACTCGTTGCTGGCGCCGAGCCTCTTCGGTGTCGTCTGCTTCCTGCTGCTGCCGGTGCTCGTCGTCGTCTGGCTCAGCTTCCAGAGCTGGGACCTGATCGGGCCGATCTCCTACGTCGGCCTCGACAACTACCGGTCGGTGCTCACCGACGGCGTGTTCGGCAATTCGCTCCTGGTCACGCTGGTCTTCGTGGCGCTGGTGGTGCCGATCCAGACCGCCATCGGCCTGTGGGCGGCAACCTTCCTGACCCGCGGGCTGCCGGGCTCCGCCTGGTTCCGCACCATCTACGTGCTTCCGTGGATCGCCGCCCCGCTCGCCCTGGGCGTCGTCTGGAAATGGATCCTCGCGCCGACCGACGGGGCGCTGAACACGCTGATCGGCCAGCGGATCGAATGGCTGAGCGACCCCTCGCTCGCGCTGCCGTCGGTGGCCGCCGTCGTGATCTGGACCAACGTCGGCTACGTGACGCTCTTCTTCATGGCCGGGCTGCTGAACATCCCGGACCAGGTCCTCGAGGCGGCCAGGATCGACGGGGCCGGCGGCATGTCGCTGTTCTGGCAGATCAAACTGCCCCTGCTCCGGCCGACGATGTTCTTTGTGCTGGTGACGACCGTCATCTCGGCGTTCCAGGTCTTCGACCAGGTGTACGCGCTGACCCAGGGCGGTCCCGCCCGCACGACCGACGTCGTCGCGGCGCGCATCTACTATGAGGCCTTCAGCGCGTTCGACCTGGGCCGCGCGGCGGTGATGGCGGTCGTTCTCCTCGTCATCCTGGTCACGATCACGCTCGCCCAGCAGCTCTACTTCCGGCGGAGGGTCACCTATGAGATGGAGTGAGTCCTGATGCGCTGGACCCGGCCGACCGCCGTCTACCACGTGCTCGTGGCCGGGGCCGTTTTCACCCTGGCACCGTTCCTGCTGAGCGTCCTGACCGCGTTCAAGCCGAGGCAACAGTTCGCCCGGGAGTCGGCGCTCGCCTGGCCGGACCCGTTCACGCTCGATAACATCGTGGCGCTCATCACCGGTCCCGCGCAGTTCGGCCGCGCCATCCTGGTCACCCTGCTCGCGGCCACACTCATCCTGATCGGCCAACTGATCTCGTCGATCCTGGCCGCCTACGCGTTCGCGCGCGTCGACTTCCCCGGCCGCAACGCGCTGTTCTGGGTCTACCTGTCGACGCTGATGATTCCGCCGGTGGTGCTCGTGGTGCCGCTCTACCTGATGATGACCGAGGCCGGGCTGCGCAACAGCTTCTGGAGCCTCGTGCTGCCGTTCGCGTTCGCGTCGCCGTACGCGATCTTCCTGCTCCGCGAGTATTTCCGCGGCATCCCCCAGGAACTGATTGACGCGGCCCGGCTCGACGGCGCCAGCACCCTCGACGTGCTGGTCGAAATCGTCGTGCCGCTGTCCCGGCCGATCATCGCCACCCTGACACTCATCACGATCGTGAGCCACTGGAACAGTTTCATGTGGCCGCTCGTGGTCACCAGCGGCAGCGAATGGCGCGTTGTCACGGTGGCGACGGCATCCCTGCAAAGCCAGTTCAACGGCAATTGGACTCTCGTGATGGCGGCGACGACGCTCGCCCTGGTGCCGCTGCTCGTGCTCTTCCTCGTCTTCCAGCGGCAGTTCGTGCGTTCCATTACCTTCTCCGGGTTGAAGTAATCTGAGAGGAATTCCCGGCCGTTCGCCGGAGCAGCAGAGGAAACCATGCCCAAGCGTTCAACAGTTCTCGCCGCGGGTGCCGCGGCCGTCGTTCTCGTCATCGCCGGGGTCGTCACCGCGCTGACCGTGTCGGGCCAGGGCCCGGCCGACCAGACCACCGTCACCGTGCGGCTCTGGGACGACCAGGTCGCCAAGGCCTATGAAGCATCCTTCGCCGAATTCGAGAAGGACAACCCCGACGTCAACGTCGAGTTGAGCGTCATCCCCTGGGCGGACTACTGGGAGAAACTGCGCACGGATGTCGCGGGCCAGAGTGTCGACGACATCTTCTGGGTCGACGGCGGCAACTACCCCGTCTACGCCGACGCGGGCGCGCTGCTCGACATCGACAAGACGCTGGGGCGGGATGCCTCGTCCGCGTGGGCGCCGGCCGTGGTCGACCAGTACACGCGCGACGGGGTGCTCTGGGGAGTGCCGCAGCTGGCCGACCCCGGCATCGCTGTCTATTACAACGCCGAACTGCTCGCCGATGCCGGCCTCACCGCGGCGGACCTCGACGGCCTGCGCTGGGACCCGACCGGCGCCGATGACACACTCCTGCCCCTGCTGGAGAGGCTGACCCGGGACACCGCCGGGCAGACGGCCGACAGCGCCGGCTTCGACGGAAGCAGCCTGGCCCAGTTCGGCTACAACTCGGCCTACGACGTGCAGGCGATCCTGCTGAACTACCTGGCCTCGAACGGCGCGGAGTTCCAGGACGGCGAGGAGTACGCGTTCGCGTCGCCGAAGGGCGTTGAGGCCTTCCAGTACATGGTCGACCTGATCAATAAGCACCACGTGTCGCCGTCCGCCGCGGATACCAACACGAACGGTGACTTCAGCCGAGACCAGTTCCTGCAGGGCAAGATGGCGTTGTTCCAGAGCGGGGTGTACAACCTGGCCAACGTCAACGAGGGCGCCGACTTCGACTGGGGGGTCGCGCGGCTTCCGGCCGGACCGGCCGGCGCCATCAGCGGCGTCGACGGCATCGTCGCCGCGGGCAGCACGGCGTCCGAGCATCCCGCCGAGGTGAAGCGCGTGCTGGCCTGGCTGGGCAGCGCGAAGGGGTCGAGCTTCATCGGCGCCGGCGGTTCGGCCTCGCCGGCAGTGCTCGCCGCGCAGCAGGACTACTCGGACTACTGGGCGTCGCTGGACGTCGACATCAGCCCGTTCTACGACGTGCTCGAGAACGGCACGGCCCCGGCGCCGAAGGGATCCGGCTGGCCCGCCGCCGACAACGCGATGCGGCCACTCCTGCAGGAGGTCTTCCTCGGGCGCACCCCCGTGGCCGAGGGCGTGCGCGCCGCCCAGGACGCGGCGAACGCCGCCGTAGCGAAGTAGCCCCCGCCCCCGCCCCGCCCCGCCCCGCCCCGCCCCGCCCCGCCCCCCCCCGCCGCCCCGCCCCCCGCCCTCCTTTCGCCGAGAGTCGCCGTTTCTGCCGAGAGTCTCCGTTCCAGCGGCGACTCTCGGCAGAAACGGCGACACTCGCGGGCACAGGGACCTTCTCCACCGGGGGCAGTCGGACGACGTTGT
This sequence comes from Cryobacterium sp. Sr8, assembly GCF_004403225.1. Classification (NCBI taxonomy): domain Bacteria; kingdom Bacillati; phylum Actinomycetota; class Actinomycetes; order Micrococcales; family Microbacteriaceae; genus Cryobacterium; species Cryobacterium sp. Sr8. The sequence continues at coordinate 92,290 of NZ_SOHO01000065.1, forward strand.
CCACAGAGCGGTGCGCACGCCACGCATCGGCCCCCCTCGGCCCGAGCATGGTGGCATGAGCGCAAACCCAACACGTGACCCCCTGGCCGGCTGGCGGCCGCTGCGCCTTACCCGTGACCTCGCCCGAGTCGGCGCGGACGGGCGCCGCCTCCAGCGGTCGGTCGCCTCGGGTGAGTCGATCCGTCTCCGCCGCGGCGTCGTTGTGGACGCGGGAAACTGGGTCGATGTCGCCGACGACGCCAGGTACCTGCTTCGTATCCGTGCGGTTGCGGCCACTCGCAAATCGGTGCCGGTGTTCTCACACCAGTCGGCCGCGGTCACCTGGGGGCTGCCAATCATCGGCCGGTGGCCTGGTCCTGTGCACCTCATGGCTGCCGGACGCGCAGGAGCGCACTCTAAGAACGGGGTGATCTGGCATCACGATCGCCTCCGCGACGACGACGTCGTCGAGGTCGACGGGATGCTCGTGACGAGTCTCATTCGAACCCTCGTTGACCTCGCCTGCACGACATCGTTCCTCTCGGCAGTCGCGACCCTCGACCATGGCACGGGCCGCACGCTGGTCACGGCCATGGGCCGGCCGGTCGGCGGAGTCAGCCGGGAGGAAGTGCTGGAGCGCCTGGCCAGCGAGGGCCGGAGGCGCGGCGCCCGGACGGCGCTGAAGGCTGCTCTCTTCAGCGCCGTCCGCTCGGGTTCCCCCGGGGAGTCCCTGAGTCGCGGCCAGATCCACCTGTGCGGATTCCCCGCGCCGGAGCTGCAGGTGGTCTTCATCGCCACCGAGGGCCAGAGGGACATTGTCGACTACCGCTGGAGACAGACGCAGGAATCGCGCACTCTCAGTCTCGTGGGCGAGTTCGACGGACAAGTGAAATACACTCGCAGCCAGTTCACTGCAGGCAGGTCGATCGAGCAGATCGTCTGGGCCGAAAAGATCCGGGAAGACCGCCTTCGGGCCCAGGGCAACGGGATGGCCCGATGGACCTGGGACGTCGCGCTGCGCGCCGACCGATTGCGCGCGCTGCTGCTCGGTGCGGGATTGCGCCCCGAGCGATGAGCAGCGCTTGTGCAGCCGAGAGTCGCCGTTTGCGCCGAGAATCGCCGGTGCAATGGCGACTCTCGGCAGAATCGGCGACTCTCGGCGGAAGGAGCGCGCCCGGCGGGCCGGACGAAGGACGGGCGTGGTGGCGGAGGGCCGCCGCATCCGGTAGTCTGGGCAGGTTGTCTGTGCGCCGGATTCCCGGCCTCCGCGTTCAACACATGTCACAACCCTCCTGTTGCAGAGATTCTGCAGCCGTTTAGTCCGAAGGAGGTGGGTTAGTCATGCACCAGTACGAATTGATGGTTATCCTCGATCCCGAGATCGATGAGCGCACCGTAGCTCCCAGCCTTGACAAGTTCCTCAACGTTGTTCGCAACGATGGTGGAACCATTGACAAGGTTGATGTTTGGGGTCGTCGTCGTCTCGCGTACGAGATCAACAAGAAGTCCGAAGGCATCTACGCCGTCGTCGATTTCACCGCGAACGCATCCGCAACGGCCGAGCTCGACCGTCAGCTGAAGCTTTCCGAAGCAGTCATGCGCACCAAGGTTCTCCGCGCCGAAGAGGGCATTGCCCAGGTCGTCGTTGCGACCAAGCTCGCCGCAGAGAAGGCCGCCCGCAAGGCTGCCAACCCCAAGGTGATTGCCGCCAAGGCTGAAGCCGCGGCTGCCGCCCCGGCCGCCAAGGTTGCCGCAGCGGTCAAGCCTGCTGCAGCCAAGGCCGACGCTACCGAGGCTCCGGCCAAGGCAGAGGTCAAGGCAGAGGTCAAGGCCGAGGCCAAGACCGAAGCGAAGGCCGACGCCAAGGTTGCCGCTCCGGCCGCCAAGGTTGCCGCAGCAAAGCCCGCAGCCGCCAAGGCTGACGCCGACAAGGCAAGCGACAAGTAGCCCGTGGCCGGCGAGACCGTAATCACCGTGGTGGGCAACCTCACCAGCGATCCGGAACTGCGTTACACGCAGAACGGGCTGGCGGTTGCCAACTTCACCATCGCATCCACTCCGCGCAATTTCGATCGCGCAGCAAACGAGTGGAAAGATGGCGACGCATTGTTCCTGCGCGCGAGCGTTTGGCGTGAATTCGCTGAGCACGTCGCCGGATCATTGACCAAGGGTTCCCGTGTCATCGCTACCGGGCGTCTCAAGCAGCGTTCGTATGAGACGAAGGAAGGTGAGAAGCGCACGAGCATGGAGCTCGAGATCGACGAAATTGGTCCTTCGCTGCGCTACGCAACCGCTTCGCTCACCCGCGCGCAGTCTTCATCTCGCGGCGGCGCACCCGCCTCGAGTGGTGGCGACGAGCCCTGGGCAGCCAGCGCTCCCGCCGCACCGGCAGCAGCTTCAGGCGGAGACGTCTGGAACAGCCCGGGAAACTTCAGCGACGAGACTCCCTTCTAAGCCCAACCTCACGGTTGTTGGCTGAATCACACTTTTTAGAAAGTTAGGAAATCATGGCTGGAAAGTCGAGCGGCGACCGCCGCAAGCCGCTTCGCGGAGCTAAGGGTGGCAAGAACGCCGCTCCCGCGAAGTCGATCCGGGTTGGTGTCATCGATTACAAAGATGTCCCCACTCTCCGGAAGTTCATCTCCGAGCGCGGAAAGATCCGTGCCCGCCGTATCACCGGCGTCTCCGTCCAGGAGCAGCGCCTCATCGCCCGTGCCGTCAAGAACGCCCGCGAAATGGCCTTGCTGCCCTACGCGGGCTCAGGCAGGTAAGGAGCCCTCATGTCAAAATTGATTCTGACGCACGAGGTCTCCGGACTCGGTGCACCCGGCGACGTCGTTGAAGTTAAGAACGGCTTCGCCCGCAACTATCTCGTTCCCCAGGGCTTCGCTGTTGCGTGGACCCGCGGTGGCGAGAAGCAGATCAACCAGATCAAGGCAGCCCGCGTAGCCCGCGAGCACGCCACCCTGGAAGAGGCGCAGGCCCTCAAGGCGGCCCTCGAGAACACCAAGGTCAAGCTCGTCGTCACGGCCGGCCAGGGCGGACGCCTCTTCGGCTCCGTCAAGACCACCGATGTCGCCGAAGCAGTCGCGGCTGCTGGTCTCGGTGCGATCGACAAGCGCAAGATCGAGCTCAGCCCGATCAAGATGGTCGGTGAGCACACGGCGACTGTTCGTCTCCGTGACGAGCTCAGCGCCACCATCACCCTGCTGGTGGTCGCCGCTAAGTAAGCGACGATCTCGGCGGCGTAGCGGCGGATCCCCTCGGGGGTTCGCCGCTACACCTGTTTAAGGTCCACCGCTACCCCTGGACAACGCCTCCAGCGCGCCCAGTGTGGGGGTCAATTCGGGCCGACTCATAGCGGCGTTTATACACAGGAATCACCAGCACACACAACGTTCAAGGCGCACTTTAGACAAGTATTTACACACAGGTGTGAATAGTTTTATTTGCTGGTCAAAAGGCATTTATTACGAAATGCTCTTAAGTTATCCCCAGATCAGTCCACAGGTTGTGCACAACTCCCACGGCGTTTCGCGCAGATTATCCACAGGCTTGTCCACAGGGCCGTTTGGCCCGGTGCACGCCGATCCCTAGTCTGGCAACGCGGCGTTTCCCGGAGTGCGCGCGCGTCGGGCCGCGACTGTCAGCGGGTCCTGATACACCGGTAACAAATACACAAAAAGGAGGCGGAGTGTCGATCGCTCACCTGGGTCTGGCCGACCAGCGCAACGCAGATCCACGCGGTGCCACCGAATACCGTGAGCGCACCCCGCCGCACGACCTCCTCGCCGAACAGAGCGCCCTCGGGGGCATGATGCTGAGCAAGGACGCCGTCGCCGACGTCGTCGAGACGGTGCGCTCGACGGACTTCTACATCCCCAAGCACGAGATCATCTTCGACGCGATCCTCTCGCTCTACTCGCACGGCGAACCGACCGACGTCATCACCGTCACCGACGAACTCACGAAGATCGGCGAACTCTCCCGGGCCGGCGGCGCCGAGTACCTGCACACGCTCACCAGCCTCGTTCCCACCGCGGCCAACGCGGGCTTCTACTCCACAATCGTCGCCGAACGGGCGCTGCTCCGCCGCCTCGTCGAGGCCGGCACCCGGATCGCGCAGATGGGCTACTCCGGCGAGGGCGAAGTGCTCGACCTGGTCAACACCGCGCAGGCCGAGATCTACTCCGTCACGGGCGGCACCCAGACCGAGGACTACGTCCCCCTCACCGACGCGGTCACCGCCGCGATCGACGAGATCGAGGCCGCCAAGCTCAAGGACGGCCAGATGAGCGGCGTCCCCACCGGGTTCGCCGACCTCGACGAGCTCACCAACGGGTTCCACGGCGGGCAGCTGATCATCGTCGCGGCCCGGCCGGCGCTCGGAAAGTCGACGCTCGCGCTCGACTTCGCCCGGTCCGCCTCGATCCACCACGACATGCCCAGCATCTTCTTCTCCCTCGAAATGGGACGCAGTGAGATCGCGATGCGCCTGCTCGCCGCGGAGGCATCCGTGCCGCTGCAGAGCATGCGTAAGGGAACCGTCGATGCCCGCGACTGGACGACGATCGCCCAGACCCGCGGCCGCATCAACGACGCCCCGCTCTACATCGACGACAGCCCCAACATGACCCTCGTGGAGATTCGCGCCAAGTGCCGTCGGCTCAAGCAGCGCGTCGGGCTCAAGATGGTCATCATCGACTACCTGCAGCTGATGACCTCCGGAAAGCGCGTCGAGTCACGCCAGCAGGAAGTCAGTGAGTTCTCCCGGGCGCTCAAGCTGCTGGCCAAGGAACTCCAGGTCCCCGTCATCGCGCTCTCGCAGCTCAACCGTGGCCCCGAGCAGCGCGCCGACAAGATGCCGGCCATCTCCGACCTCCGCGAGTCCGGCTCCCTCGAGCAGGATGCCGACATGGTTATCCTGCTGCACCGCGAGAGTGCCTACGAAAAAGACAACCCGCGCGCGGGCGAGGCCGACCTGATCGTGGCCAAGCACCGCAACGGCCCCACGCGCACGGTCACGGTCGCCTTCCACGGCCATTACTCCCGCTTCGCGGACATGGTTCCCGGCGCGTAGCCCGCCGCTGTACTGCGCTGGCAAACAGTGCAGGAGGAACCATGGCCACCATCGAACGTGACGTCGTCATCATCGGCGCTGGTCTCGGAATGGCAACCGTGTCGCGGGCGTCGCCCCCGCTACGCTACGAGGACCAGTGCAGCACCGTCGCGCACGTGGTCGGGTCCGCTACCGGTCGCGACCGCCCCGACGTACCGCAACGAAGGGGAAACCGTGAAAGTTGGAGTGCCACGAGAGAGCCGTGAGGGTGAGCGTCGCGTCGCGGCCACACCGGAGACGGTCGGCCAGCTGAAGGACCTTGGGGTCGAGATCCAGATCGAAGCCGGCGCCGGAACCGCGGCCGGCTACCCGGATTCTGCGTACACGGATGCCGGCGCCCGCGTCGTGCCGCAACTCGACACCGCCGGGCTCGACGTCTACTGCCACGTGCGGCCGCTCACGCCCGCACAAGCGACCGGCCTCAGCCGCGGCACGATCACGATCGGCCTGGCCTCGCCGGCCGCCGAGCTGGACACCGTGTCCGCCCTCGCCACCGCAGGCGTGACCGCCTTCGCGCTCGAATTGGTGCCGCGGATCTCCCGCGCCCAGTCGATGGACGCGCTCAGCTCCCAGTCCCTGGTCGCCGGCTACCGCGCGGTGCTCGAGGCGGCCATCCGTTTTCCCCGGTTCTTCCCGCTCTACATGACGGCGGCCGGCACGATCCCGCCGGCCCGAGTGCTCGTGCTCGGCGCCGGCGTCGCCGGCCTGCAGGCCATCGGCACCGCCAAGCGCCTCGGCGCGCGCGTCTCCGCCTACGACGTCCGCCCCGCCTCCGCCGACGAGGTCACGTCGATGGGCGGCACCTTCATCAACCTGGACCTCGACGCGGTCGAGGGAGCCGGCGGCTACGCCCGCGAGCTCAGCGAAGACCGGTCGGTGCGCCAGCGCGAACTGCTCGCGCCGTACGTCGCCGCCGCGGACGTGCTCATCACCACCGCGGCCATCCCGGGCCGGCCGGCCCCGCTGCTGGTGACCGGCGCCATGGTCGCCGCCATGCGGGCCGGATCCGTCGTCATCGACCTCGCCGCCGAAACCGGCGGCAACGTCGAAGGCGTGGTCGCCGGGCAGGATGTCGGGGTCCCGACGACCGCGGGCGACGGGGCGGTGATCCTGGTCGGCATGAAGGACGCGCCATCCGCGATGCCCACCGACGCCTCCAGGCTGTACGCGAAGAACGTCGCCAACCTGCTCGCGCTGATGACCTCCGCCGACGGCATCGTCGCCCCCGATTTCACTGACGAGGTTCTCGCCGGTGCGTGTCTGACCCACGACGGCAAGGTCACACATGCGCCGACGGCCACCGCCCTGGAGGGAGAACGCTAATGGAACCGATCACACTCCTGACCGTGGTCGTGCTGTCCGTCTTCGTCGGCTTCGAGGTTGTCTCGAAGGTGTCGAGCACGCTGCACACCCCGCTGATGTCCGGCGCCAACGCGATCCACGGGATCATCCTGATCGGCGCGATCATCGTCGCCGGACAGACGACCGAACCCGGACTGCTGGTTGTCGCCCTGGTCGCCGTCGTGCTCGCCACCGCCAACCTCGTCGGCGGCTTCGTGGTGACCGACCGGATGCTGGGGATGTTCCGGGGCCGAAAGCCCACGACCGACGCCGGGAAAGGCACCAAATGAGCCTGCTGTCTCCCGAATGGACGGCGATCCTCTACCTGATCGCGGCCGTCTGCTTCATCCTGGCGCTCAAGGGACTCAACTCCCCGCGCACCGCCCGGCGAGGCAACCTGATCGGCGCCGCGGGGGCCCTGCTGGCCGTCGTGACGGTGTTCCTGTCGTCGAGGCTCGAGAACATTGCGCTCATCCTCGCGGCGATCGCCGTCGGCTCGGCCATTGCCGCTCCGATCGCCCGGCGCGTGCAAATGACCCAAATGCCTCAGCTTGTGGCCCTCTTCAACGGCGTCGGCGGCGGGGCGGCCGCGCTCGTGGCCGTGCTGGAACTCGGACACAACGCCGACACCTGGGTGCGGGTGGCCGTGGTCTTCACGATGCTCGTCGGCGCTGTGTCCTTCTCCGGTTCCGCCGTGACGGTGGCCAAGCTCCAGGAACTCATCACCACGCGACCGGTCATCTTCCCGGGCATGCGCTGGGTGATGTCGGCCGTGCTGATCGCAGCGCTCGTCGTCGGGGGCTTCGTCATCGCCACCGGGTCGGCCGGCTGGGCGATCGCCCTGCTGCTGCTCGGCCTCGCCGCGGGGCTCCTGCTCGTGCTGCCGGTCGGCGGGGCCGACGTGCCCATCGTCATCTCCCTGCTGAACGCCTTCACCGGGCTCGCGGTCGCGGCATCCGGAATCGTGCTCGGCAACCTGCTGCTCGTGGTCGCCGGCACCCTCGTCGGCGCCAGCGGCACGATCCTGACCCGCGCGATGGCATCCGCCATGGGCCGCGGCGTCAGCGGGATCATGTTCGGGGCGTTCCGCGGCGGATCGACCGCCGGGTCGACCGCGCAGAGCGACCGCCCGGTGCGCTCGTCAGGGCCGGAGGACGTCGCCGTGCTCCTCGCCTACGCCCAGCGGGTCGTGATCGTGCCCGGCTACGGGCTCGCCGTCGCCCAGGGCCAGCACACCATCGCCGAACTCGCCACCACCCTCGCCGCCCGTGGGGTCGAGGTTGACTTCGCTATCCACCCCGTCGCCGGCCGGATGCCGGGGCACATGAACGTGCTGCTGGCCGAGGCGAACGTGCCGTACGAGTCGCTCAAGGAGATGGCCGAGGTCAACCCGGAGTTCAAGCACGCGGATGTCGCCCTCGTCGTCGGTGCGAACGACGTGGTCAACCCGGCGGCCAAGTCCTCTCCCGGGTCACCCATCTACGGGATGCCGATCCTCGAGGTCGGGCAGGCGCGGCAGGTCATCTTCCTGAAACGCTCGATGCGCCCCGGCTTCGCCGGGATCGAGAACGAGTTGCTCTACGACCCGAAGACCTCGCTGCTCTTCGGCGACGCGAAGGATTCGCTGACCAAGGTGCTGGGGGCCGTCAACGCCCTCTGACCGGGCGACCTCTGTCGTTTGCCCGCCCGCTCCGGGGCCCGCACCGCCCGCGCGTAGACTGGGCCGGTACGAGATTCCGTAACGAAAGAGGTGCGCGTGGCGAAAGCCCAGGCAGCCGGCACCGTTGGTGCGCGGCTCGATGTCCGGTCCGGCGCGCGGTACTGGACGGTTCCCGTCATTCGTGCCGCCCTGGCCCTCATCCCGGCGGCGGTCATCACCTTCACGGCCGATCACGCCGCCCAGTTCGGGCTCCTGGTCTTCGGCGCGTTCGCCCTCGCCGGCGGCCTGCTGCTGGCCGGACTGAGTTGGCGCACGCTGGGCGACCCCCGCGAACGCATGCTCTTCGCGGTGCAGGGCGCGGTCGGCGTCGTTGCCGGAGCGCTCGCCCTCGCGCTGAACGGTGGCGGGCTCGGCTTCTTCCTCTACCTGGTCAGCGTCTGGGCCGCAGTGACCGGCTTCCTCGAGCTGTACAGCGGTGTCCGCGTGCGCGGGCGGTCGGCATCCTCCCGGGACTGGATGCTCGTCGGCGGCCTGACCGCGGGGCTCTCCCTCGCCTTCCTGCTCTTGCCACCCAACGCCGTCGTCGCGGTCGGCCTGTTCGGCGCCTACCTTGTCATCCTGGGCGTGTACCTCGTCATTGCCGGCCTCTCCCTCAAGTGGGCGCCGACCGATGAGCCGGCCCCGGCATCCGTCCCCAACGATTTGGACCCTTCGTGACCCAGAACACCCCGCACCAGCCCAGCCGATCCGACAAGATGAAGCCGGCCGAGCTCATCGGATTCTCCGGAGTGCTGGCACTGGTCGTCGGACTCGTCGTGCTGATGAGCACGCGCCAGGTCGTGCTGTCCGTGATCTCCCTGGGCGTCACGTTCATCGTGGTGCTCATCTCCGTCGCCATGTTCACGCTGAACATGAAGCCGAACGACGCCGAGAAGACCGACCTCGACGAGCAGAACCACGGCGCGTGACCTCGCCCCATCCGCCGAACTGTGAGTTTGGCACCTTCCCGAGCGCAACGAAGGTGCCAAACTCACAGTTCGGCGAGGGGACAGCGGGGGTTAGCGCAGGTGGTCGATCAGGGGATCGGCCAGCCCGACGTAGCCGGCCGGGGTGAGGGCGAGCAGACGCGCCCGGGCGGCGTCGCCGATCTCGAGGCCCGAGACGAACGCGGCCAGGTCGGCCTGCCCGATGCGCTTGCCGCGGGTCAGCTCCTTGAGCAGCGCGTAAGGGTCCGCGATCGTGGAGCGCCCGGCCGTCACCTCGGCGCGGATCACGGTCTGGATCGCTTCGCCCAGGATCTCCCAGTTCGCATCGAGGTCGGCCGCGAGCAGCACTCGGTCGATGTCGATCTCGCCGAGGCCGCGCAGGATGTTGTCGAGGGCGAGCAGGGAGTGGCCGAATCCGACGCCGATGTTGCGTTGCGTGGTCGAGTCGGTCAGGTCGCGCTGCAGGCGCGAGGTGACCAGCGTGGCCGAGAGCGAGTCCAGGATGGCGCTCGAGAGCTCCAGGTTGGCCTCGGCGTTCTCGAACCGGATCGGGTTGATCTTGTGCGGCATCGTCGACGAGCCGGTCGCCCCGGCCTGCGGGATCTGACGGAAGTAGCCGATCGAGATGTAGCTCCAGACGTCCGTGGCCAGGTTGTGCAGCACCCGGTTGGCGTGCGAGACCCTGGTGTAGAGCTCGGCCTGCCAGTCGTGGGACTCAATCTGCGTCGTGAGCGGGTTCCAGGTGAGACCGAGGCCCTCGACGAACTCCCGTGAGATGGCCGGCCAGTCGACGGATGGCTCTGCCGCGACGTGGGCGGCGAACGTGCCGGTGGCGCCGCTGAACTTGCCGAGGTAGTCGTTGCCCTCGACCTGGCCGGCGATGCGCTCCAGGCGGTAGACGAAGACGGCGATTTCCTTGCCCATGGTCGTCGGCGTCGCCGGCTGGCCGTGGGTGCGGGCGAGCATGGCGTCCGCGCGGTATTCCACGGCCCGGCCGCGCAGGGCCTCGATGACGGCGCGAAGCTTGGGCAGCCAGACATCGCCCACGGCCGCGCGCACCGTCAGCGCGTAGGCCAGGTTGTTGATGTCTTCGCTGGTGGCCGCGAAGTGCGTGAGTTCGCTGATGTGCTCCAGGCCGAGGGGGACGAGGCGACGGCGCACGAGGTACTCGACGGCCTTGACGTCATGCCGGGTGGTGGCCTCGAGCGCGGCGAGCTCGTCGATTTCGGCCTGGCCGAAGGAGGTGACGATGTGGCGCAGGGCTGCCTTCTGCTCCGCGTCCAGCGGGGAGGAGCCGAACAGCTTGTGGTCCGTCAGCGTGATCAGCCATTCGACCTCGACCTGCACGCGTGCGCGGTTGAGTCCCGCCTCTGACAGGTACTCGCCCAGTTCGGTGACGGCTGCGCGGTAGCGGCCGTCGAGCGGGCTGAGGACCTGGGGGGGTAGTGGACTCATCGGACTCCCTGTCTGATTGCGGGTGCGAGCTGCTTGAAGAGCGCCTGGTTCGCACTGTCAATCATGCCTAAAACCGAGTCAAACAAAGCATCGTCGGAGTAATACGGGTCGGGAACGTCCTGGAGGACGGCCTGATCCGGGTCGAAACTGAGCAGCAGGCGCACCTTGCCGCGGTCGTGCTCCGTGCCCGCCCAGTTGCGCAGGATGCGTTCCTGCGAGCGGTCGAGCACCACGACGAGGTCGAGGTCGGTGAACCAGGTGGGGTCGAACTGGCGCGCACGGTGGTGGCTGCCGTCGTAGCCGCGTTTGGCGAGGGCGGTGATCGTGCGCCGGTCGGCCTGCTCGCCCACATGCCAGTCCCCGGTGCCGGCCGAACTCGTGGTGATCAGTCGACTCAACCCGGAGCGCGTGATCAGGTCGCGCAACATCACCTCCGCCATCGGCGAGCGGCAAATGTTGCCGGTGCACACGAAAATGATGCGGAAGGGTGTCGCCTCATCGGGGTTGAGGGCGGCGAAACTCATTCACCCATTGTGGACCCCGTTTCCTGTCCTGCACACCCGCCCTTTTCGTGAACACTGAACAAACCCGGGCGCGGCCGGGGGCGGGCGGGCGCGGTCGGGCAGGCTCGGGAAAGTCGATGGAGGAGGTGCCGTGGAGGGTCTTCTGCCTGCGGGACTGTTCGGCGACCCGACGGCAGCCGAGCGGGACGCCGAGCGTCTCTGGGCGCTGCGCGAGCAACGGATGCTGCTGCGCGACCTCCGAGACGAGGTGCACCTGGCAGCAGGCTCGGTGGCCGCCGCCGACCTGGGCGACTCGTGGCAGTCGGCGGCGCATCGGGGCTACGCGGCACGCCTCGGCGACCTGGCCGGCGACCTGTGCCGGGCCGGCCGGCAGCTCGACGACGCCCTCGACGCCGTGCACGCGTCCATTTCGAGGCTCACGGCCCCATGACCGGACGGGCAGCGCAATGAACGGAGACGACGACCCCGGCGCGCTCGTGCTCTCCGGCGGCGGCACCACGATGGTCTCCACCGACGCGCTCCTGGCGCAGGCGGCGCGGCTGGCGCTCCTGCGGGCCGACGCGAGGGACTGGCAGGCTCGACTGGAACGCATCCGTGCCCTGGAGGCCCTTCCGGCGCCGGCGTGGTCGGCCGAGGACCCAGGCCTCGCGGTGTTCGCGGCCCGGCAAACCATCGACGCGGTCGAAGCCCGCAGCGGGGAGCTGGCCGAATCGCTCGTGGTGGCCGCGGAGGCATACGGGCAGGCCGATCGCACCGCCGCGATGCTCGCCCGCATGACGGGGGCCTGGCTCGGGCACAGCCTGGGCCGGCTGGCTCCGCTGGTCTTCGCCGCCGCGATCCCGGCCGCCACGGCAGGCGCCGTGGCCTGGCTGCTCGGGGGCCTGCTGCGGCGCGACGCCCCCGGCACCGCCCGGAGCCCGGGCCCGGACGTCGCCGGGCTGTGGATCGGTGACCCCCGCCTGCTGGCGAACCCGGCCGTGGTCGCCCTGGTGCGGGTGCTGGTGTCCTCGGTCGATGACGTGGCGGCCGGCGCGGTCGGTGTGCCCTTCCCGGTCTCCGCCGCCCTCGGCGACGAGGGGGCCGGGCTGTTCGGGGTGACGACGACCGCGGCCGGCACGCTCGCCGTGGCGCGTTCGATCGGGATGCTGCGGGAGACGCCGGTCACGGTCACCCGCGTCGGGAAGCCGCGACCGGCCAGGCCGCCGGGCGGGTTCGCGGACCTCGCCGCCCGGATCCCCCGCGTCTCAACGGGCGGGCCGCAGGTGCGCATCGAGCGGTACGGCGGCGCCGCGGACGCCGCCTGGCTGGTGTACATCGGCGGCACGGCCGAGTGGAGCCCGGTCTCCGCCGGCGAACCGTGGGACATGACCTCCAACATCACCGCGGTCGCCGAGCAGGGCGCGGGCTCGTACCGGGCGGTCGTCCAGGCCATGCACGAGGCCGGCATCCGCCCCACCGACGCGGTGATCCCGGTCGGCCACTCCCAGGGCGGCCTGGTCGCGGCGCAGCTGGCCGCGGCGGGGGAATTCAACACCGTCGCGGTGGCCACCTTCGGCGCACCGGTCGCCCAGGTGCCGGTGCCGGGCGGGCTGCCCGTGATCGCGGTGGAGCACTCCGAGGATCTCGTGCCCGCGCTCGGCGGCGCCGCCCGCGATGCCGCGGCCCGGCTCACCGTGAGCCGGGAGCTGTACGCCGACGCGGCGGTGCCCGCCTCGCCGCTACCGGCTCACGGACTGGTGACCTACCGGGAGACCGCCCGCATGATCGACGCCTCCCTGGCTCCGGCGCTGGCCGACTTCCGCACGCTGCTCGCGGCGACCGTGGGTACGGCCCCCGGCGTCGCCTCCCGGTGGCGGGGAACCCGATCGGGTTCTAGCGGCGCGCAGTAACCGGCCGCACGAGAATCCCGAGCAGCCAGCTGATGATGCCGAGCACGAGCGCGCCGAGCACGCCCCACCAGAAGTCGTCGACGACGAGGCCGAAGCCCATCAGCTCGGAGATCCAGGCGACGAGCATCAGGAGCAGGCCGTTCACGATCAGCGCGAGCAGGCCCAGGGTGAGGATGTACAGCGGCAACGCGATGATGCGGACGAGCGTGCCGATGACGGTGTTGACGAGGCCGAAGATGAGGGCAACCAGCGCGAAGGTCAGGACTGCTGCCACGGTCGTGTCCGCGTACGGCTCGACATGCACCCCGGTGACGATCAGGGTTGTCAGCCACAGCGCGACCGTGTTGAGGATCAGCTTGATCAGGAATCTGCCCATGCGTCCACTATGGCACCGGACCGGGGCCGTGCGCATGCGGTCAGGTGAATATGCCGCGGCGTAGACTCGCCGAGTGAGCCCCTCTGACCTGCCATCAGTCCGTCTGCGTCCCGAGATCGTTGCCCTGCCTGCTTACCGCCAGGGCAAACCGGCCGACGCGTCGGCGTTCAAGCTGTCCAGCAACGAGAACCCGTTCGACCCGCTCCCCAGCGTCATCCGGGCGGTGAACGCCGCCACCGCGTTCAACCGCTACCCGGATGCCTCCGCCCTGGCGCTCCGGGAACGCCTCGCCGCCAAGTTCGGTGTCGGCTCCGACGAGGTGCACGTCGGCTCCGGGTCGGTGGCGCTGCTGGCCCAGCTGATCCTCGCCGCGGCCGGACCCGGCGACGAGGTGCTGTACTCCTGGCGCTCGTTCGAGGCCTACCCCGGCCTCGTCACGGTCAGCGGGGCGACCAGCGTGCAGGTCCCGAACCGCGCCGACCATGGCCACGACCTGCCGGAGATGGCGGCGAATATCAGCGACCGCACCCGAGTCGTCATCGTCTGCAGCCCGAACAACCCGACCGGCACCATCGTCACGGCCGAGGAATTCGACGCGTTCATGGCCGTCGTTCCGCGGGACCTCCTCGTCATCCTCGACGAGGCCTATGCCGAGTTCGTGACCGCCCCCGACGCGGTCAACGGGCAACTGCTGCTCGCCCGGTACCCCAACCTGGTCGTGCTGCGCACCTTCTCCAAGGCCTACGGGCTCGCCGGACTCCGGGTCGGCTACGCCCTCGGCCCGGTCCCGATCCTCGACGCCGCCCGCTCGACCGCGATCCCCCTCTCCGTCACCGGGCCGGCCGCCGCCGCCGCCATCGCCTCCCTCGACGTCGAACGCGAGCTGCTCGCCCGGGTCACGGTCATCGCCGAGCGCCGCGACGCGGCCTGGCGGGCGCTCGGCGAGCAGGGCTGGAACATCCCGAACCCCCAGGGCAACTTCCTCTGGCTGCCCACCGGCGAGCAGACGACCGAGGTCGCCGACCGGCTCTTCGACGCAGGCCTCGTCGTGCGTGCCTTCCAGCCGGACGGCATCCGGGTCTCGATCGGCGAGGAAGCGGCTGTGGAGGAACTCCTACGGATCGCGGCTGACATTGTCGGAAATCTACCGACGGGCAACCCGGCCCGCCGGTTAGGTTAGAACCGTGGCAGCCACCCCCAATGACGCACTTCCGACCGTGCAGCTGCTCTCCACGGAGGGCGTGTTCCGGCCGAATGACGCCGCGGCCGAGTTCCTGCCCTACCTCGAGCGGCTGACCGAGGACGACCACCGCCGGTTCTACCGCGACATGGTCGTCGTGCGGAAGTTCGACACCGAAGCGGCCAACCTGCAGCGCCAGGGCCAGCTGGCCCTGTGGGTGCCCAGCCACGGCCAGGAGGCCGCCCAGGTCGGCTCCGCCTACGCGACCAGGCCGCAAGACCACGTCTTCCCCTCCTACCGCGAACACGTCGTCGGCATGATCAGGGGGCTCGACCCCGTCGACATCCTCCGGATGCTGCGCGGTGTCACCCTCGGCGGCTGGAACCCTGAGGACCACGGCAACTTCCACCTCTACACGCTCGTCCTCGCCTCGCAGACCCTGCACGCCACCGGCTACGCGATGGGCATGCAGCTCGACGGATCAACGGCCACCGGCAACCCGGAGACCGACCAGGCCGTGATCGTCTACTACGGCGACGGAGCGTCCTCGCAGGGCGACGCCAACGAGGCGCTCGTCTTCGCGGCCAGCTACCAGACCCCGCAGGTGTTCTTCCTGCAGAACAACCACTGGGCCATCTCGGTGCCGGTCACCCGCCAGTCGCGCACGCCTCTGTACCTCCGCGCGGGCGGCTTCGGCATCCCGGGAATCCAGGTCGACGGCAACGACGTGCTCGCCAGCTACGCCGTGACCGCCAAGTCGATGGACGACGCGCGCGCCGGCCGCGGCCCGGCCCTGATCGAGGCTCTCACCTACCGGGTCGGCGCCCACACCACGGCCGACGATCCAACCAAGTACCGCGACCCGGACGAGCTGGCCCGGTGGGTCGCCCGCGACCCGATCGCGCGGTTCCGCACCTATCTGCAGGGACTCGGCGTGGAGCAGGAGTTCCTCGACTCCGTCGATGAGGAAGCCGCCGACTACGCCTCCGATGTGCGCCGCCGGGCGCTGGAGATCCGCGCGCCGGAACGCTCGATCATCTTCGACAACGTCTACGCCGAGCCCCACCCGCTCATCACTGAACAGAAGACCTGGCTCGAACGCTACGAGGCATCCTTCGAAGGGGGCCAGGCATGAACGACGAGACGGTGACCACCGGCCCGACCGTCACCGACGGCGCCCCCGCGGCATCCGCGAACCTGCCCATGACGAAGGCCCTGAACGCCGGGCTCCGGCAGGCGATGCTGGCCGACCCGAAGGTGCTGCTGATGGGCGAGGACATCGGCCCGCTCGGCGGCGTCTTCCGCGTGACCGAGGGGCTCTTCGCCGAATTCGGCGACAAGCGCGTGCTGGACACCCCGCTGGCCGAATCCGGGATCATCGGCACGGCGATCGGCCTGGCCATGCGCGGCTTCCGCCCGGTCTGCGAGATCCAGTTCGACGGTTTTGTCTTCCCCGGCTTCGACCAGATCACCAGCCAGCTCGCCAGGATGCGGAACCGCCACGAGGGGCAGCTGGTCATGCCCGTCGTCATCCGCATCCCCTACGGCGGCCACATCGGTTCGATCGAGCACCACCAGGAGAGCCCGGAGGCGTACTTCGCGCACACGCCGGGCCTGCGCGTGGTCAGCCCGTCGAACCCGCACGACGCCTACTGGATGATGCAGGAGGCCATCGCCTCCGACGACCCGGTGATCTTTTTCGAGCCCAAGAGCCGGTACTGGCCCAAGGGCGAGGTGCAGTTCGGTGAGAGCGGCAGCCCGCTGCACGCGAGCCGCGTCGTGCGCACCGGCACGGATGTCACGGTCGTCGGCCACGGCGCCATGGTGAGCGTGCTGCTGCAGGCCGCCGACATCGCCCAGGCGGAGGGCATCAGCATCGAGGTCGTCGACCTGCGCTCGCTCTCCCCGATCGACTACGGACCGATCCTCGCCTCCGTGGAGAAGACGGCCCACCTGGTCGTCGCCCAGGAGGCGCACGGCTTCGTCAGCGTCGGCTCCGAAATCGCCGCGACCGTCGCCGAGAAGGCGTTCTACACGCTCGAGGCCCCCGTGCTGCGGGTCTCGGCCTTCGACACCCCGTTCCCGCCGGCGGCCGTCGAGACCCACTTCCTGCCGAGCCCCGACCGCGTCCTCGAGGCCATCGACCGCGCCCTCGCCTACTGACCCATGATTCGTCTCAAGGAAGGCACAGCATGACCGTGTCGAAGTTCACCCTCCCGGATGTCGGCGAAGGACTCACCGAGGCCGAGATCGTCGAGTGGAAGGTGGCTCCCGGCGACACGGTGACCATCAACCAGGTCCTCGTCGAGATCGAGACCGCCAAGTCGCTGGTCGAGCTGCCGTCCCCGTTCGTCGGCGTCGTCGGCGAGATCCTCGTGCCGGCCGGGACGACGGTGGACGTCGGGACGCCGATCATCACGATCCGGTCGGACGCGGCCTCGGACGCCGCCGCTGCGCCGGGGGCCGACGTGCCGGCGCCGATCAGGGAGGCTGCCGACGCGGCCGCCGATGTCGCCAACACGATCACCGAGGACGGATCGGCCGCGGTCCTCGTCGGCCGCGGCGCCGCGGCGACGATGCCGACCCGCCGCAAACGGCACAGCGGCGCCCGCGTGGCGCATGAGTCGATGGCCCCGCCCGCCGCGGCATCCGCTCGCCCGGCCGCCACCCCACTCCCGCAGCAGGTGCCCGGCGCCCCGGTGGGACCGGTGTTCGCCAAACCGCCGATCCGCAAGCTCGCCAAGGACCTCGGCGTCGACCTCTCCCAGGTCACCCCGACCGGCCCGATCGGGGACGTGACCCGCGAGGACGTGCTGCGCGAGGCGACCCAGGTGAGCGTTTTCCGCAACATCGAGACCCCGGAGTGGCCCGCCGACCGCGAGGAACGCATCCCGGTCAAGGGGGTGCGCAAGGCCATCGCCCAGGCCATGGTCAAGAGCGCGTTCACCGCGCCGCACGTGAGCCTCTTCGTCGACGTCGACGCCACCCGCACGATGGAGTTCGTGAAGCGACTCAAGGCGTCGACCGACTTCGCCGGGGTGCGGGTGTCGCCGCTGCTGATCATGGCCAAGGCCATGATCTGGGCGGTGCGCCGCAACCCCACCGTCAACTCGACCTTCACCGACGACGAGGTCATCATCCGGCACTACGTCAACCTGGGCATCGCCGCGGCGACACCGCGCGGGCTCATCGTGCCCAACATCAAGGAGGCCCAGGACATGAGCCTGCTCGAGCTGGCTTCTGCTCTCGAACGGCTCACGATCATCGCCCGCGACGGGAAGACGAGCCCCGCCGAGATGGCCGGCGGCACGATCACGATCACGAACATCGGCGTGTTCGGCATGGACACCGGAACGCCCATCCTCAATGCCGGCGAGGCCGGAATCGTCGCGCTGGGCACGATCAAGCAGAAACCGTGGGTCGTCGACGGTGAGGTCCGCGTGCGGTACGTCACCACGATCGGGGCGAGCTTCGACCACCGCGTCGTCGACGGGGATGTCGCCAGCCGGTTCCTCGCCGACGTGGCGAGCATCATCGAGGAACCGGCGCTGCTGCTCGAATAGCGGGCCGCAGTCGTCCGGGAAGCACGTCATCGGGGAAGCAGGGGAGGGGTCGATGGGGCATTCAGCCCGGGGCGCCACCCGCGGCGCCGGCGCCCGCATCCTCGGCACCCTTCTCCTGGGCGCCCTCCTCCTGTCGGGCTGCGTGGCCGAACCGGCACCGCAGACGGATGCCCCCGCAGCGAGTGAGCGCCCGAGCGTGCCCGGGCGGGTGCCCTCGCCCGTGCTCGACGCGACAACGGCCCGGCCGGGCACTCCGCTCACCGTGATCGCCGACGCCGATCCGGTGCGGAATGCCATCGCCGCCAGCGCCGCCCTGTACTCCGAGTCGCGGCTGGTCGTCACAGCGTCGGTGGGTGACCTGGCCGCCCAGCTCCTGGCCTCCTCTGCCGCGGTGGCGCTCGGTGTCCCCCTCCTGCTCACGCCAACGCCGGATGCGACGGCCGCGGCCGCAGCGCTCGAAGACGAACTCGGCCGCCTCGGGGCATCCCACCTGCTGAAGGTGGGCGGCGATCCCGCGGCCCGGCACGTCGGCACCGATGCGGCGGGGAGGGAGGAGTTCCACGTGGTCGCCTCGCCGGACGCGGTGGGCGCGATCCTGCCCCGCGAGCTCGCCGCGGAGGCGGTGACCGCGAATGCGGTGACCGCGGAGGGCGCGCTGGCCGCGGTCGCGAAGCTGAAGGCCGGCACCCCGCTCCTGCTCGGACTGGCCGCGGGCGCCGACCCGGCGCCGACCACGACGCCGACCACGACGCCGACCACGACGCCGACGGGGCCTGCAGCGGCAGCGACGGACCGGCCGCCGGTGACGCTGCCGCGCGTGCGACGCAGCGTGCCGCGCACCGGAGTGCTGGTCCTGGCCGTGAACGACCCGGCCCAGCTGGCCGGGGCGGCCACGGCGCGTGCGGCAGGCGTAGACGTGCTGCCCGTGCCGGCCGACCACCCGAACCCGCAGGCATCCGCCGCACTGGTGACGGCGCTGGGCGCGGCCCGGCCGTCGGCCGTGCTCGCCCTCGGCGCGGCGTTCGCCGGCGAGGAGCGCCTGGCCTGGAAGGTCCGCGCGGCCGCCACCGGCGTCCAGCTGCCCGGCGGGGGGCAGGTGCTCTTCCCGGCCAGCCTGCTCGTTGCCTTGTACGGAACGCCGGGGACGTCGGCGCTCGGCGTGCTCGGCGAACAGGAGCTTCCGGCGGCGATCATCCGGGCCAGGAGCACGGCGAGCCAGTACGCGGAGCACACCGAACGCACCGTCGTGCCGATGATGGAGATCATCGCCACGGTCGCCGCCGGGGCGGAGGGGGCCGACGGGAACTACTCCAACGAGCTCTCCGCCGACCGCCTCCGACCGTGGGTCGAGGCAGCGGGCAAGGCCGGAATGTACGTGGTGCTCGACCTGCAGCCGGGGCGCACCGACTTCCTCACCCAGGCGAAGCGGTACGAGTCACTGCTCGTGCTGCCCCACGTGGGACTCGCCCTCGACCCGGAGTGGCGGCTCGGCAAGACCCAGCGGCACCTCGAGCAGATCGGATCGGTGGACGCCGCGGAGCTCAACACGGTGATCACCTGGCTCGCGGACCTGACCAGCACGCACGCGCTGCCACAGAAACTGCTCGTGCTGCATCAGTTCAGCCTGAAGATGATCCGGAATCGCGCCAGCCTCGACACCTCCCGCCCTGAACTCGCCCTCCTCCTGCACGTTGACGGGCTCGGCGGCCAACCGGCGAAGCAGGCCACCTGGCGGGCCCTGCGGGCCGGCGCGCCGGCCGGCATCTTCTGGGGCTGGAAGAACTTCATCGACGAGGACCAGCCGATGCTCACCCCGGCACAGACCATGGCGCAGGTCGTGCCGAGCCCGGACCTCATCACCTACCAGTGACCCGCCCGCGAGTCCTTTGATCCGGACTAATGGTTTTGACAATCATTATCAATAAGCGTAGTGTCGCACCGTGAGACCCAGACACCTTTCCCTTGCCGCCCTCCTGGCCGCGGCCGTCGTCCTGCTCTCCGGCTGCGGTACCGACCCGGACGCGTCCGACGCCGGGCTCGAGATCGTGGCAACGACCACGCAGGTAGCCGATTTCACCCGCGAGATCGTAGGCGACACGGCCGACGTCGCGCTCACCCAACTCGTCCGGCCCAACCAGAGCGTCCACGCCTTCGACCCGTCGGCCGCGGATCTGACCGCGCTCGGGCGGGCCGACGTGCTCGTCGTCAACGGCATCGGGCTCGAAACCTGGCTCGACGACGCCATCGAGGCATCCGGCTTCGACGGTGTCACGATCGACGCCAGCGAGGGGATCTCCCTGCTGGAAGACGACAATCCGCATGTCTGGACCGACCCGCGCAATGCTGACGCCATGGTGAACACCATCGCCTCGGGGCTTGGCAACGCCGACGCGCCGAACGCCGATGCGTTCGACGCCAATGCGACGGCCTACGGCGACAAGCTCACCCGGCTCGATGACTGGACCCGCGCCAACGTGGACACCGTCCCCGCGGGCGATCGCCTGCTGGTGAGCAACCACGACGCCCTCGGCTACTTCACCGCCGCCTACGGCATCACCTACGTCGGATCCGTCATTCCGAGCTTCGACGACAACGCCGAACCCAGCGCAGCCGAGATCGACAAGCTCGTGGCCGCGATCACGGCGACGGGCGTCAAGGCCGTGTTCTCCGAGGCGTCCCTCGACCCGAAAGCCGCGCAGACCATCGCGAGCGAGGCCGGGGTGCGTGTCTACTCCGGCGAGGATGCCCTCTACGTCGACTCGCTCGGCCCGGCCGGAAGTGAGGGACAGACCTACCTCGCGGCGCAGGTGCACAATGTCACCGTCGTTCTCGAATCCTGGGGCGTCACGCCCAGCCCCGTCCCGGCCGAACTGGGATAGTGGTGCTGTGAACGAGAACCCTCCCGATCCGGCGCCCGCACTGGCGGTCTCCGGCGCCTCCTTCAGCTACGGCCGCGGGCCCGCCCTGGAGGACATCACCTTCGAGTTGCGACCCGGCGAAGCCGTTGCCCTGATCGGCCCGAACGGCTCGGGAAAATCAACGCTGCTCAAGGGCGTCCTCGGGCTGGTCCCGCGGGTCAGCGGCACCGTCACGGTGCTCGGCCAGGCCGCGGCGCCCGCCGGCTCGGTCGGCTACGTTCCCCAGACCGAAGACATTGACCCGCACTTCCCGATCACGCTCGAGCAGGTCGTCATGATGGGCCGCTACCGCTCCCTCGGCTGGCTGCGCCTGCCGTCCCGGCGTGACCGCGACTCGGTAGCGCACGCCCTGGAAACGGTGGGCCTGGGGCCGCTGGCGAAGAGCCGATTCGGCCAGCTTTCCGGCGGACAACAGAAGCGGGGCCTGCTCGCGCGGGCGGTCGTATCCGGTCCCCGCCTGTTGCTGCTCGACGAACCATTCAACGGCCTCGACCAGGAGAACCGCGACGCCCTGATCGGCACCATCGACCGGCTGAAGGCGGGCGGCCTCGCCGTGCTCGTGTCGACCCATGACCTGGAGCTCGCCCGGGCCGTCTGCGAAGAGGTGTTGCTGCTCAACGGCAGCCAGGTTGCCTTCGGACCGCGCGACGAGGTGCTGACCCTCGACAACGTGCAGCGCACCTTCCGGGACGTGGGCGTGGAGATGGACGAACACACCGTCGTCGTGCCCGGGCACGAGGGCCACTAGGTGGACCTCGCCGGCTTCCTGTTCGACGGCTTCGCGCTGCCGTTCATGGCCCGCGCGCTGGCCGTGCTCGCCGCACTCAGCCTCGTCGCCGGGGTGGTCGGGGTGCTGGTCAACCTGCGCGGACTGGAGTTCATCAGCGACGGGCTCACCCATGCGGTCTTCCCCGGAATAGCCATCGGCTTCGTCTGGAGCGGGCAGGACGGACTCTTCGTCGGCGCGCTGATCGCCGCACTCGTCGCCTCCGTCGCCCTGACCCTGATCGCGCGCAGCAAGGTGCCGACGGATGCCGCCATCGCGGTCGTCTTCACGGCCATGTTCAGCATCGGCGTCGTCGTGGTTTCCCGTGAAACCAACTACGCCGGGCAACTCGAGCAGCTCCTGTTCGGGCGCCTGCTGACCGTCGGCCCGGCCGAGGTCGTGCAGACGATCGCGATCTGCGGCGTCGCCCTCCTGGTCGTGGCGCTCACCCTCAAGGAACAGGTTTTCCGGGCCTTCGACCACACCGGGTTCTCCGCGGCCGGCTACCGTCCGCTCCTGCTCGACCTGCTGCTCAACGGTGCGATCGCCCTCGTCGTCGTGGCGGCGACGAGTGCGGTCGGCACCCTGCTCGTGCTCGCCGTGCTGATCGTGCCCGGTGCGGTGGCGCGCCTCCTCACCTCGCGGCTGTGGCTGCTCTTCCCCGTCGCCGCGGTGTTCTCCGGGGTGGCGGCGTGGCTGGGGCTGGCGCTCGGCTATGCGGCATCCGTCGACCTGGGCATCGAGCTGTCGAGCGGCGCGACCGTCGTGCTCGTGCTGGTGGCGGGCTACGCCGTTTCTCTCCTCGCCCGGATCCTTGTCGACCGGCTTCGCGGCAGGACGGTACGGTGATGGGCTACTTCGAGACGGCTCTCCTCGCCGGCCTCGTGATCGGGGCGCTCTCCGGGCTGGTGGGCTCACTCGTCGTGCTGCGCCAGCGAACGTTCTTCGCCCAGGCGCTCACCCACGCGACCTTCCCCGGCGCCATCGCCGCGGCCATCCTCGGGGTCAGCATCCCCCTGGGCGCGGCCGTTGCGGCCGTCGCCATTGTCGGCATCATGACCGTGATCGGAAAGGTCGAGCGGCAGGGAGCCCAGGTTGCGTCGGGCATCGTGCTCACCGCCGGGTTCGCCCTCGGCGTGCTCCTCCAAGCCCTGAACCCGTCGTTGCCCGTGCAGGTCGACTCCTACCTGGTCGGGTCGATCCTCACCGTGACGACCGGCGACGTGCTCCTGGCCGCCGGCGTGCTCCTGCTCGCCGTCGCCGTCATGGTCTTCCTGGGCAAGGAGATCCTCTTCTCCACCTTCGACAAGAACGGATTCCGCGCCGCGGGCTACCGGGAATGGCCGATCGAACTGCTCAGCCTCGCCCTCATCGCGGCGACGGTGGTCACGGCGATGCCGGCCGTCGGTGCCATCCTCGCCATCGCGCTCATCGCGGCGCCCGCGGCCGCCGCGCGCCAGCTCGCCCGCACGACGACCCAGATCTTCGTCGCCGCGCCGCTGATCGGAGCGGCATCCGGGGCCATCGGCGTGCTGCTCTCCCGCGCCCTTGACGTGGCGGCCGGGCCGGCGATCGCCCTCACGGCGGCCGGCTTCTTCCTGGCGGCCCTCGGCGTTCACCGGCTCGGCCGGGCGCGGATACGGTTGAGAGCATGAAGCGAAACACCTGGCAGCGGGAAGCCGTGCGCGCGGCCCTCGACACGGCCGAGGGTTTCGTCAGCGCGCAGGGCCTGCACGCCACGCTGCACGCGACCGGCTCGCCGATCGGCCTCGCCACGGTGTACCGGGCCCTCGCCGACCTCGCCGCGGAGGGCGCCGCGGACTCCCTGCAGTCGCCGGAGGGCGAGAGCCTGTACCGGGCCTGCAGCAACGACCACCACCACCACCTGATCTGCCGCAACTGCGGCCTGACGGTGGAGATTGAGGCGGATGCCGTGGAGATCTGGGCCAGGAACGTGGCCGCCGAGCACGGCTTCAGCCAGGCTGCCCATGTGGTCGACGTCTTCGGCCTCTGCGCCACCTGCGCCCCCGTCGCCCCCTAGGCGGGCCGGTTTGCGCGAGGCGCGTCGAGGCCGTAGAGTTGACCATTGCTGCGCACATCCGTGCGTGCATTGCCGCAACGTGCCGCTCCCCGTCAGGGAGAGCGCGGGCGTTCCGGCCGACAAGAGATCTTGGGAAGGGCATTCGCCCTTCGGTAATGGAGGAAAACCATGGCAGCTGTCTGCCAGGTGACTGGAGCCGTTCCCGGCTTCGGACACAACATTTCGCACTCGCACCGACGCACCAAGCGTCGCTTCGACCCGAATGTTCAGAAGAAGACATATTACGTACCCTCGCTCCGCCGGAACGTCACGCTGACCCTGTCGGCCAAGGGCATCAAGGTCATTGACGCACGCGGCATCGAGTCCGTCGTCAAGGACGTACTCGCTCGTGGGGTGAAGATCTAATGGCAAAGCAGCATGACGTCCGTCCGATCATCAAGCTTCGTTCGACCGCGGGAACGGGTTACACCTACGTGACCCGCAAGAACCGTCGCAACGACCCCGACCGTCTCGTACTCAAGAAGTACGACCCCGTAGTGCGCAAGCACGTTGACTTCCGTGAGGAGCGCTAAAAATGGCGAAGAAGAGCATGATTGCCAAGAACAACCAGCGCAAGGTAATCGTCGAACGATACGCCGCCAAGCGCCTCGAGCTGAAGAAGGCTCTCATCGACCCGAACGGCACCGATGAGTCCCGTGAGGCCGCTCGCCTGGGCCTGCAGAAGCTCCCCCGCAACGCTTCGCCGGTGCGCCTGCGCAACCGCGACGCGGTTGACGGACGCCCTCGCGGCCACCTCAGCAAGTTCGGTATCTCGCGCGTTCGCTTCCGCGACATGGCGCACCGGGGCGAGCTGCCCGGCATCACCAAGTCCAGCTGGTAGCACCCCGGACGGCCGCGTGAGCGGTCCTCCGTAACGTCCTCAGGGGATGTCGACTTCGGTCGGCATCCCCTGAGTCGTTCCGCGCAGAGCGAAATAAAAGCGACTCGCCGGGGAAAAGCGCTCCGAAACGCCGGAAATCCGCGGAATTCCGCCGATCTCTGTTAGATTCAACGCGGTCGAACCGACCAGCGGAGAAGCTCCCCGGAGTCAATTCGTTCACCCTAACTACCTGTTTCTACGAAGGTCCGAGGAGGACACTCAATGGCTGACAAGTCGCTGAACAAGACCGAGCTCGTTGCCAAGGTTGCCGCAGACTCTGGCCAGAGCCAGACTGCCGTCGACAGCGTTCTGAACGCTTTCTTCGCAACCCTCGCCGACACCGTTGCACACGACGGCAAGGTCACCATCCCGGGTTGGCTCGGAGTCGAGCGCACCGCTACCGCCGCGCGCACCGGCCGCAACCCGCAGACCGGCGAAGAGATCCAGATCGCCGCAGGCCACCGCGTCAAGCTGACCGCCGGCAGCAAGCTCAAGGCCGCCGCCAAGTAGCATTCGGTACCTGCACGACAGACGGGCGTCGACTTCGGTCGGCGCCCTCTTCTGTGCCCTCTTCTATGCCCGGGCCGCCGACCCCGCCGAAACTACGCCGACTGTGACACTTCCGGTCGACTTTGCCCGGTGCGCGGGGGGAACTCGACCGGAACGGTCACAGTCGGCGCGGATCCGGCCGCGAGCCGGGGCGGGCCCGCA
This sequence comes from Cryobacterium sp. Sr8, assembly GCF_004403225.1. Taxonomy (NCBI): domain Bacteria; kingdom Bacillati; phylum Actinomycetota; class Actinomycetes; order Micrococcales; family Microbacteriaceae; genus Cryobacterium; species Cryobacterium sp. Sr8. The sequence continues at coordinate 117,717 of NZ_SOHO01000065.1, forward strand.
CGGTTAGGCTGGCTGGGTGCCTCGTCTTGTCCGCCTCATCGGTCCGGCAGCCCTGCTGCTGGTGGCTCTGCTCGCGACTCTCGCCGGGCTCGCGTATGGCGGCGGTTCGGCCGCGCAGCTCCTCGCCGACCCGGGCCCCGTGGTGCGATGGAGTCTGCCCATCGCCAAACTGCTGGTCAACCTCGGCGCGGCCGGCACGATCGGCGCCCTCGTGCTCACCCTCTTCGCGTTGAGCCCCGGGGAACGTGAGTTCAACACCGCGCTCGACTTCTCCGCGGCATCCGCAGCCGTCTTCACCGTCGCCTCGGCGCTCACCGGGTTCCTCACCTTCCTGCAGGTGACGAACGTCTCGCTCAGCTTCGATGACACGTTCAGCGCGACGATGGGCCAATTCTTCAGCCAGATTGAAATCGGCCAGGCCTGGCTCGGCACCACCCTGATCGCCGCCGGCGTCACGGTGCTCTGCTTCGCGGTGCGCAACCAGACCGCGATCGTCTTCGTTGCGCTCCTCGCGGTCGCCGCGCTCGTGCCGATGGCGCTGCAGGGGCACTCCGCGGGCGCGACCGGCCACGATCAGGCGATCACCGCACTCGGCATGCACCTGCTGTTCGCCGCCGTCTGGCTGGGTGGGCTGCTGACCGTCCTCGTGCTGCGCGGCAGCCTCACGGGCGATCGTCTCAGCGTGGTCCTGTCCCGCTATTCTTCCCTCGCACTGGTCTCCTTCATCGTGGTCGCCGTATCCGGCTACGTCAGCGCGGAGCTCCGTGTCGGCAGCCTCGAGCGGATCTTCAGCCCCTACGGCGTGCTCGTGCTGGTGAAGGTGGCGGCGTTGGTCGCCCTGGGCGGCTTCGGTGTGCTGCAGCGCCGGTTCGTCATCGGCCGGATGATGTCCGGACGGTCGGACTCCCGCCCGTGGTTCTGGTGGCTCATCACCGCGGAACTGGCCTTCATGGGCCTGGCCTCGGGCGTCGCGGCCGCGTTGGCGAAGACGGCCACGCCGGTCGTGCAGGTCACCGCCGCGGAGATCCCCACCTCGACGCCCGCGCAGATCCTGACCGGGGAGCTGCTGCCGCCCGAACTCACCTTCTCCCGCTACTTCACCGAGTGGAATTTCGACCCCGCCTGGGTGTTCTTCTGCGCCTTCGGCATATTCTTCTACCTGGCCGGGGTGCAGCGACTCCGCCGCCGCGGCGACAGCTGGCCGCTGTACCGCACCGTGCTGTGGGTCCTGGGCATGCTGGCCTTGTTCTACATCACCAACGGCGGCGTGAATGTGTACGGCAAGTACCTGTTCTCCACCCACATGCTCGCGCACATGGCCCTGACGATGCTCGTGCCGGTGCTCCTGGTTCCCGGGGCGCCGGTCACGCTCGCTGCGCGCGCCATTCGCAAGCGCCACGACGGCAGCCGCGGCCCGCGGGAGTGGATCCTGCTCGCCGTTCACTCGAAGCCCGCCGGGATCCTGGCGCATCCGTTCGTGGCGGCCATCGTCTTCGCCGCATCGCTGTGGGTCTTCTACTACTCGGCGTTGTTCAGCTGGGCGACCACAGACCACATCGGCCACGAGTGGATGGTCGTGCACTTCCTGATCACGGGATACCTGTTCGTGCAGTCGCTGATCGGCATTGATCCCGTGCCGTACCGGCTGCCCCACGCATTCCGATTGCTGCTCCTGCTGGGCACGATGGCGTTCCACGCGTTCTTCGGGGTGGCGCTGATGACCGGGACCGGGCTGCTGCTTGCCGACTGGTACGGGGCCATGGGGCGCGACTGGGGCCTGAGCGCCATCGCGGACCAGCAGGCCGGCGGCGGCATCGCCTGGAGCATCGGCGAGATTCCGACGATCGCGCTGGCCATCGCGGTGGTGATCCAGTGGAGCCGCGGAGACGAGAAGGAATCCCGGCGCATCGACCGAAATGCGGACCGCACGGGCGACGCCGACCTCGAGGCGTACAACGCGCGGCTCGCGCGTCTCGCGGCGCACGACCGGTAAACGCCCCGGGCAGGTGGTCGGGCCCAGTGCCCGGCCCGGCGCCCAGGCTAGTGCAGTTGGATCGCCAGCGCCCCGTCGGGCCTGATCGTCACGCTCAGGGCCACCGTGAACGGCACGTCCTCATCCCGGGTGGTGAGTTCCCCATCGAAGAGGGATCGGACGTCGACGACGATGTGCGCCTGGCCGACGGTCGGCGGCATCTCGAACGTGTTCTGGCCGGCCGCCAGCGTGACCACCGGGAAGCTCGCGATCGACCACGCCGGCAGCCCTTGCACCTGGTCGTTGATTTCGATGCCGAACGGGCAGTTCGACGGCTGCAGCACCGTCTGCGTCGCGCACGCCTCGAGGAAATCGTTGAGTTCGGTCTGCACCTGTTTGATGAACCGCTTATTGGGCATCGCGTCGATCGTGACATCGGTTGCGCCGCCCGACGTGACGGGCAGCGCCTGCTTCGGGGCGGTGAGCAGGGTGGAATCGTGGGTGAAGTCGTACAGCGCCGGTGCGAACGCGAGGTAGGCGGCCTGGTTCGAGAACGTAACCGGCGCTTCCGGTGCCGCGTGGGCCCGCGTATCGAGGGTGAGCCCATTGACGGTGAACGTCGCCTCGTGGAGCACCGTCACCTGGAGTACGGCCAGTGGACTGGTCGTGAAGCGCCAGCTGTCGAAGACCCCGGCGAAGGTGCCGGTGCGAGCCACCGCGAACTTCATCGTCGACTCGTTGCCGTCCAGCAGGAAGTCGTAGACCACGGTGTGGCGGCCGTTGGCGCCGGCGGTGTCGCTGCGCAGCTGGATGTCGCTGAGTTCACCCAGGACGGATCCGCGCAGCAGCGTCGAGGGGAGGTTCTGCGGCAGCCCGTCCTCTGTGAGCCTGGCGTTCGTGAGCTCCACGCCGGGCATGGCCAGCGCACCGGCCTGGTCGTGCCGAGCCAGGGCGTCGAGGTATTGGCGAACGAAGCCGCCGGCGCTGTAGACCTCCCGGTTCAGGGAACCGATGGCGGCAAACAGGGCACCGAGCAGCAGCGCTGCGATCACGCTCACGGCAATGATGGCGCGCCGTAGGCTTCGCCGGCTCTCGCCGTCCCCGATGGTCACGTCAACATCCTACGGGCGCAGGCTCGCCGCCCCCGAAACGGCCGGTGCCGCCACTGCCACGTGTCCTTGCCCCCAACCGCGTGAAGTCCCGGCGTTTGCCGGGTCGGGACGGTTACAGTGGAATGTTCCCCCCGCCCCCGCGCCCACCGAAAGTGCCCCCGTGTCCGAGATCCCGCTGTCCCGCGAGCAGGCCGAAGTCTTCGCCGCGATCGAAAGCACGCGCCAGAACGTTTTTGTCACCGGTCGCGCCGGCACAGGTAAGTCGACACTGCTGAACCACCTCTCCTGGCACACCAGCAAACAGATCGTCATTGCCGCGCCGACCGGAGTGGCCGCGCTGAACGTGGGCGGGCAGACCATCCACTCCCTGTTCCGACTGCCGATCGGGGTGATCGCCGACCACGTGATCGACCAGTCCGACCAGGTGCGCAAGCTGCTCAACACCATCGACACGCTCGTCATCGACGAGGTCTCCATGGTCAACGCCGACCTGATGGATGCCATCGACCGCAGTCTGCGACAGGCGCGCCAGCGCCCACACGACACGTTCGGCGGCGTGCAGATCGTGCTCTTCGGCGACCCGTACCAGCTCGCACCGGTCCCGGGTGATTCCGACGAGCGCGCCTACTTCGCCGACACGTACCGGTCGATGTGGTTCTTCGACGCCAGGGTCTGGCAGCAAGCCGAACTGCGCATCTTCGAACTCACCGAGATCCACCGCCAGCACGACGCGGACTTCAAGCACATGCTCAACGCGGTGCGCCACGGCCAGGTCACCGCGGAGATCGGCGGCGCGCTGAACGCCGCCGGGGCCCGTCCGGCGCCCAGCGAAGGCGTCATCACGCTGGCAACCCGCAACGACGCGGTCAACCGCATCAACGCGGCCGCCCTGCAGCGACTCTCCGGCCGGCCGCTCACGGCCAAGGCCGAGATCACCGGCGACTTCGGCGGACGCACGTTCCCGGCCGACGAGGTGCTCGAGCTCAAGGTGGGCGCTCAGGTGATGTTCCTGCGCAACGACTCGAACCACCAGGACGGCGGGCAGCGCTGGGTGAACGGCAGCATCGGCACCGTCACGAAGGTCGACTCGACGGTGTACGTCGACATCGACGGCGACACCCACGAGGTCGAACCCACCGTGTGGGAGAAGTTCAAGTACAGCTACAACCCGCTCACGAAGAAGCTGAAGAAGGATGTCGTGGCCGAGTTCACGCAGTTCCCGTTGCGGCTGGCGTGGGCGGTCACGATCCACAAGTCGCAGGGGGCAACCTACGAGCGGGCCATCGTCGACCTCGGCTCGCGGGTCTTCAGCCCCGGCCAGACCTACGTGGCCCTCAGCCGGCTGACCAGTCTCGAGGGTCTCTACCTGGCCCGCCCGCTGCGTCCGAGCGACATCATCGTGGATGAGAACGTGCAGCGCTTCATGCAGGGCGAGCGGGCGGCCCTGACCACCGAGGAGATCCCCCGGACTTAGTGGCCGGTCTGGTCGCCGGTGTGGCCGGTGTCGTGGCCGGTGTGGCTGCCGCTGGGATTGTCGGTCCCCGGCGTGGAGTGCGTGCCGTGCGGAGCGGCGTACTCGCCGGCCCGCGTGGCGGCCAGGGCGCTCGTGGTCAGCCCCGAGAAGACCATGCCGCCAATCATCAGTGCGGCTAGGAAACTCCAGGCGGCCTGCGGCTGGGGTGAGGCGGCCGGGACGTCGGCCCGGGGCGAGGGGGCGGCCTCCGTTGTCACCCGCCGCGCGTTGCTGCGTTTCGCGTCGCTGCGCCTGGACAGGGCGAGGGCGCAGGCGAGCGTGATGTCGAAGAGCGAGGCGACGGCCATCGGGTAGAAGGGCAGTCCCGTCGCGTCGGCCGTGACCCCCAGCCCGCTGCCGAGGATCGCCGTGGCGCCCCAGACGAGGACCGGGACGAGTGCGAGGGCGACGATGGCATCCGGGGCCGTGACGCGGCCTCGGATGAGGGTCACGACACCCCAGCCGAGCTCGGTGAGCCCGAGCCCGACCAGGATGATCGCGAGCGGGAGAGGAGCGCCGGCTCCGACTGCGAGGTGTACCAGCGCTGCGCCGATGGCGGCGAAGGCAAGCCAGGTGCGGATGACGGGGTTCATGTTGTGCTCTTCTCCTGGGCGACGCTGTTCGGACGCGGTTACGCGGTCGCGGTGGCGGAGACGCGGGCGGACCGTTCGGCTCCGAGCCCGGCGCCGAGCAGCACGATGGCGCTGGCCAGGTGCAGGAAGTGGTCGGCCGTGTTCAGGGCCAGGATGTTCAGCGCCGAGCCGACGATGAAGAAGCCGACGATACCGAGGAGCAGGTAGACGGCCCCGACGGCCCCGTTCACGGCCTTGGCTGCGGACACGCTGGAGAGTCCGGCGATCAGCAGGGCGGCGCCGATCAGAAGGTGGGCCACGTTGTGCAGCGGGTTGACCGCGAAGATCCCGAGGAGCAGGCCACCCTCGGTCGCGAGGAAGCCGATGCCGCCGGTGACGGCGAAGCCAAGCAAGCCGACGAGAATGTAGACCGCTCCGAAGACGGTGCCGAGCAGTCGGTTGGGGGATGTACGCATGTTGGTTCCTCTCTTAGGTGCCACGGTTATCCGGGCTCATCTGGTATTCGGAGATAGCCGTGAATCGGATTGGTGTTTGCTGCGAATGTGATCCGAGAACCCCTCGGTGCGGCGGCTCGGAACGGTGCAACGGCCGGGGACGACTCGCCCGAAACCGGCGCGCGCCCGAAGCGATCTGGGTACACTCCCCGGTACAAGGGCCATCAGTCAGCCTGGGGATGCCAATGGACAGTAGACCCGTTCCGAAACGCCGCTGGGCTGCGCTCGCACTCGTTCTCGGAGCCGCCTTCGCCTTCTCCGGTTGCCTCAGCGAGGCTGGTCCGGCCCCCGACCTCACGGTTCCGGTGGGCTCTCGGTTGCCGGCCGGTGTGGCCGAGCGACTCGATGCCGCACTCGCAGAGGGGCTCGCCCTGTCCGGGGCCTCCGGAGCGCTCGCCGGGGTCTGGGCGCCGTGGGCGGGAGACTGGGTGGCGACGCCCGGAACCACCACGATGACCGGCGACAACCCGATGACCGCCGACATGAAGTTCCGGATCGGAACCACCACCACCTCGATGACCTGCACGGTGCTCCTCCGGCTCGTGGAGGAAGGCCGGGTGAAGCTCGACGACCCCGTTTCCCGCTACCTGAGCCGGAGCGCGGAGGTCGAGGGCATCACGCTCGGACAGCTCTGCCGAAACACCTCCGGCCTGGCGGACTATTACCCTGGGCTCGCGCCCCAGTTCGTGGACAACCCCACGCGGCAGTGGCCGCCCATGGAAATCCTCGCGAGCGGCCTGGCCGGCAAACGTCTTGCGGCGCCGGGTGGCGCCTGGTCGTATTCCAGCACCGGCATCATCCTGCTCGGCCTGGCACTGCAGTCGGCGACCCACCAGGATTGGGGGTCGCTCTACCGGCACTACATCTTCGACCCGCTGGGCCTCACCCAGACAACCTTTCCCGCCGGCGACGCCGTGCGGCTCCCCGACCCGCACCCGCACGGCTATGCGGCTGCGGTCGACGCGGCAGGGGTGCCGGCGTGCGACCGGGTGCGTGACGAAACCGAGTTGTCCAATTCCATGGGCTGGGTCGCCGCCGGGGTCGTGTCGACGCTCGCCGACCTGAGGACGTGGGCACGGGCCTTCGCCGAGGGCAGCGTGCTGTCCGAGAAATCGACGGAGGCGCAGTGGGCGACCGTGCCCCAGGGCGAAACGTCCCCGCAGTGGCAGCGTTACGGACTGGGAGGCCGCCAACTCGGCCCTCTGCGGGGGCAGTCCGGCGCGATCCCGGGTTTCCTCTCAGCGACCCTGGTCGACCCGGAGAGCGGCCTGACGATCGTCGTCATGCTGAACAACTCGACCGCAGGCCCCGGGTTCGTGCAGTCCCTCGCGCAACGCCTCGCCTCGATCGCGGCGAAGGCACCGCCGACGGATTCCGCCGAGGCTCCCGTGCTCAGGCTGCCGTGGTCCGAGGAACAGACGGCCGAGGCGATGCGCTCCGGCGCGGCCTGCCAGGCGGCGGCCCCAGCCGCTGGCTAGAATTCGGTCATGGCGATCACACCCGACACAAAAGACTGGACCTGGGTCCTCGAGCAGCCGTGCCCCGAGTGCGGCTTCGACGCCGCCGAGGTCGCCCTCGACGACATCCCGCGCCTGATTCGCGAGAACGCGGCCGGCTGGGGCCCCGTCCTCGCGCGCACCGACGCGGCCGTGCGCCCGAACGACCACACCTGGTCCCCCCTCGAATACGGCGCCCACGTGCGCGACGTTTTCCGGACCTTCTCGGTGCGGCTGGGGCTCATGCTCAGCGAAGACGACCCGCTGTTCGCGAATTGGGACCAAGATGCCACGGCGGTCGCCGAGCGGTACCACGAACAGGACCCGGCCGTGGTCGGCCGGGAGCTCGCCCTCGCCGCGGCATCCCTGGCCGATGCCTTCGCCGCCGTCCCGGTAACGGAGAGCACCCGCACCGGCCGCCGCAGCGACGGAGCCCGCTTCACCGTGACCACGCTCGCTCAATACGTGCTCCACGACCCCGTCCACCACCTGCACGACGTCCACCGCCCCCTCGCCGAACTGTGAGTTTGGCACCTTCCCGACCTCGGTGAAGGTGCCAAACTCACAGTTCGGCGAAGAGAGAAGGCGCGGTTAGCGCGGTCAGCGGGGGTGGGCGGGGTCGATGGACTCGAGGTGCTCCGGCACCCTCGCGTTCCAGCCGAGTTCGCGCTTGATTCGCACCCGCAGGGTGTCGGCGGAGGCCGGCTCCCCGTGCGTGAGGTAGGTCATCGCGGGCGGTCGCGGGGCGGCGCGCATCCACTCGATGACCCCGTCGGAGTCGGCGTGGGCCGACATGCTTTCCAGGGCGACGACCTCGGCCTTGATCGGCACGTCCCGCCCGTAGATCCGCAGGTGGTCCTCGCCGCGCAGGAGCGCGGCGCCGCGCGTTCCGCCGGCCTGGTAGCCGGTGAGGATGATGGCGTTGCGCCGGTCGGATCCATAGGCGATGACGTGGTGGAGGATGCGGCCGCCGGTGAGCATCCCGCTGGCGGAGATGATGATCATCGGCCCGCCGCGCAAGTTGAGCAGTTTCGATTCATCGACGCTGTGCACGAGGGTGGCCAACCGGTACATGTCCCTGAATTCGTCCGGCGTCAGGCGGTGCTCTTCGGCGTGGCGCCGGTAGACCTCCGAGGCGTCGATGGCCATCGGGCTGTTGAGGTAGATCGGGATATCAGGGATCGCGCCTGCCGCACGCAGCCGAGAGAGGTGGAGGAGCACGGACTCCGAGCGCCCGACGGCGAACGCCGGGATCATCACGACTCCGCCGCGTTGGGCGACCCGCCGGATCACCGCGCCGAGCTCCTCCTCAGGGTCGGCCCCCGCGTGCTTCCGGTCCCCGTAGGTCGACTCGGCCACGAGCACGTCGACCGCGCCGAGTGCCCGTGGGGGCTTCATCAGAGGGTCGTCCGCCCGGCCGAGGTCGCCGGTGAAGTGCACCGCGGTCCCGGCCACGTCGAGCCGGATCTGGGCGGCGCCCAGGATGTGGCCCGCCGGGATGAAGGTTGCCCGGAGCGAGGGTCCGAGGTCCAGCTCCTGGTCGAAATCCCGCACGCGGAACGACTCGAGGGAGCGCACCGCATCCGCCACCGTGTACAACGCCCGGGGATTCGTGTGCCGGGATGACCCGCGCTTCTTCGAGTAGGACGCTTCCTCCTCGAGCAGGTGGCCGCTGTCGGGCAGGACCAGGCTGCACAATTCGGCGGTTCCGACCGTCGAGTAGATGGGGCCGGCGAAGCCGTCCCGCACAAGGGCTGGGAGGTATCCGCTGTGGTCGAGGTGCGCGTGGGTGAGGACGACGGCGTCGATGGATTCGGGCGGCACCGGAAATGGGAGGCGGTTCCGGTCGCGCAGGAGCTTGTAACCCTGGAAGAGCCCGCACTCGATGAGCACCCGGCGGTCACCCGACTCGACGAGGTACCGCGACCCGGTGACGGTGTCGGCGGCTCCCAGGAAGCGAAGAGTCGAATCTGAGCCGTGCGCCACGGTGGCCTCCCCACGAAGTCGATGGAGTACCGGATGACCTGCACCGCGTCGCCGGTTCAGGCCCCAAGCTATTTTCGACTGACGGCTCCTGTCAAGGGCCTGCGCAAGCCGCCTTCTGGCTGAGATGCGGAGAAAGGACCTTCGATCTGAACGTGAAGGTTCCTTGTCCGCAACTCAACTGGAATGGGCGGCGGGGAGCGGCAGTATGGTCGGCGCATTCGGCCTGGGCGCCCCTGTCCGTGACGGATGCGGGCCTCCGGGCTACCCTTGAAGCATGTGCCGGAACATCCACACGCTCCACAATTTTGAGCCCGCCGCCACTGACGACGAGGTACACGAAGCCGCGCTGCAGTACGTGCGCAAGATCAGCGGCGCGACCAGGCCGTCGAAGGCCAATGCCGAGGCGTTCGACCGGGCAGTCGCGGAAATCGCCCACATCTCGAGGCACTTGCTCGAGGACCTGGTCAGCGCCGCCCCGCCGAAGAACCGCGACATCGAGGCCGAAAAAGCGAAGGCGCGCTCGGCGAAGCGGTTCGCCGCGGCGTAGCCGCTACGCCCGGGCTTCGGCGCGGTAGCGGAGGTACACCATGCCGTTGCCGAACCGGCGTTCATCGAGCAGGTCGAGGTTCAGGCGCACCCCGTCGAGGAAGCGCGTGCCCCCGCCCACCACGACGGGCGCCAGGAACATCCGGATCTCGTCGACCAGCCCGGCCGCGATCGCCTGGCCGGCCAGGTTGGCGCCGCCCACACCGATCTCACGCGCCGCCGTCGCCTTGAGACGGCGGACCGCTTCGGGGTCGAAGGACCGCTCGATTCGCGTGCGTGCAGTGGACGTCGTCTCCAGTGATGTCGAGAAGACGACCTTGTCGGCCGCCCGCCAGATCCCGGTGAAGTCCCGGATGACCGGCGGCGGGTCGGCGAGGGTGTGGGCGGTTTCCCAGAAGGTCATCACCTCGTACATCCGGCGCCCAAAGAGGTAAGTGCCGACCGGCCGCTCGAGGTCGTTGATGAACGCGTGCACCTCGTCATCCGGCACGGCCCAGTCGAAGTTGCCGTCGGCGTCGGCCAGGTAGCCGTCGAGGGACGTGATCCCGGTGTAGCTCAGTGTGGCCATGACGCGAACGGTACTACCACCGGCGTCCGGGGTGCGCTCAGCCCGCATGGCCCCACGCTTCGACGAGCCAAGCGAGGACTTGCTCGTCGATGTCCGCCGCCGAGCGAAGTTCGAGGTGATGGGTGAATCGCCCCGGTCTCGGTTCGACGACCTCTTTCCAACGCGGCGATTCGTCGCGGCGGTGCAGGTCGATCGTGAGGACGAGCGAGGCCACGTCGCCTCGCAGGTACTGGCCGGGCAGCCAGGTCCACGCGAACGCGACCCGACGCCGGAAGGCGACCTGGCTCCTCGTGACGCGCATCGTGGCCGGGCCGATCGACTCGATCGCCGAGCGAACACGGTCGAAGAGCTCGCGCGAGCGCAGGTCTCGGCCTGAAAAGTACTGTTCAAGCGGGATCCGTTCACCGCGGGCGCTCGTCATCCGTGCGCCGGGTCGGCGATCCTTTCCAGCGGAGCGCATTCCGTGGAGCGCAGTTCGAGTGTGACCAGGAGGGCCTGCACGAGGTGGATCCCGGCGGCGGCGGCCTCCCAGAGCTCCGGGGAAAGGTGCACCGGCACACAGACGTGTGCTCCCGGCTGCAGCGTCTCGGCCGGCTCGCTGCCCAGGTAGTGGAAGAACGTGCCGCGCGCGGCCGTGCCCGGCGGGTCTTCGGGCGACAAGAGGAACCCGGCGACGAAGAAGTCATCGGCCCCGGAAGGCGACCAGGGGGAATCCGACTCGTTCACAATGTCTATCCGCAGCGCGGAGGGCGACAGCGACGGGGTGTGACTGTCCGGCCAGCGCAAGGCGAGGCCCTTGCGACGCTGTGCCTTGACTGGCTGCGCCTCAAGGGCACGCGGCCGGTGGCGGTATGCCCAGTCGCCGTCCTGCACCCAGAGGTCGCTCGTCACCCACCGGCCGGTCAGGTCCGGGTGTGGTGCGGCGATCGTCAGCCGGGTCACTCCCTCGCTCTGAACGACCCGCCACCCTGTCTGCGGCCTGGTTTGAGACGGATCTGACTCGTCCCACTGCCCGGCACGAACGAGTCTCGTGAAGTCGGACAGCGGGCGGCCTTCGCCCGACAGGGATGATCGAGCCACCTCCATCGATCCCAGTTGGACGAGTGTCTCATCGTCATCCGCGCTACTCATGCCGCGAGCATGGCACACGGCCGGGCCTGCCGCCCGTGCCCGATGCCGCACAATGGGGAGGTGGATGAGATCGGGCTGGACGGAGATGGTCCGAGGTGTCCGGCGTGCCGTGTCGAGATGACTGCCGATGGCGTGGACACCGCCGAGGGGCTCGAGTCCTGCCATCGGTGCCCGAGGTGCCGGTTGGTGCTCGTCGTTCCCGGCCTCTGGCCCGAGTGACCCTCGCCTCCTCCTGGCCTGGGGCCCGATAGGACGGCGTCTTCCTGGCCGCCTCGTCGAGATCCTCTGCGGTCAGGAGCGGTTTCAGCTGCACGCTCACCGAGGCCCGTCGAAACGAAGAAGCCCCAGTCAGGCGACTGGGGCTTCCTCGTTGCTACTTCGACGGAGTGTCGGTCAGCGACTTGTCAGAACCGGTTCCTCGAACTGGTTCATCGTGTTGTTCGTGCCACCGGCCTTCAGCGCGGCCTCGCCGGCGAAGTACTCCTTGTGGTTGTCACCGATGTCGGAGCCGGACATGTTCTGGTGCTTGACCGTGGCGATTCCCTCGCGGATCTCGCGCCGCTGCACGCCCTTCACGTAGGCGAGCATGCCCTGGTCGGCGAAGTAACCCTTGGCCAGATCGTCGGTGGACAGCGCGGCCGTGTGATAGGTCGGCAGGGTGATGAGGTGGTGGAAGATGCCGGCCTCGGCCGAGCCGTCGCGCTGGAAGGTGCGGATGCTCTCGTCGGCAATCCGGCCGAGCTCGGTCTCGTCATACGCGACGCTCATGAGCTTGGCACGGTCGTAGGCCGACACGTCCTTGCCCTCTGCGAGCAGGTTGTCGTACGCCTGCTGACGGAAGTTGAGCGTCCAGTTGAACGACGGGCTGTTGTTGTAGACCAGCTTGGCGTTCGGGATGACCTTGCGCACCTCGTTCATCATTCCGGCGATCTGGGCGACGTGCGGCTTCTCGGTCTCGATCCAGAGCAGGTCCGCGCCGTTCCGCAACGAGGTGATGCTGTCGAGCACGCAGCGGGCCTCGCCGGTTCCCGGACGGAACTGGAACAGGTTGCTGGCCAGGCGCTTCGGGCGCAGCAGCTTGCCATCGCGCTTGATCACGACATCCCCGTTGCCCAGCTCTGCCTCGGTGATCTCGTCGACGTCGAGGAAGGAGTTGTACTGCTCGCCCAGGTCTCCGGGCTGGTAGGTCACGGCGAGCTTCTGCGTGAGGCCGGCGCCGAGCGAGTCGGTGCGGGAGACGATGATGCCGTTGTCGATGCCGAGTTCGAGGAACGCGTAACGCACGGCGTTGATCTTCGCGATGAAGTCCTCGTGGGGCACTGTGACCTTGCCGTCCTGGTGGCCGCACTGCTTCTCATCCGAGACCTGGTTCTCGATCTGGATGGCGCAGGCGCCGGCCTCGATCATCTTCTTGGCGAGGAGGTACGTCGCCTCGGGGTTGCCGAAACCGGCGTCGATGTCCGCGATGATCGGCACGACGTGGGTCTCGTAGTTGTCGATCTGGTCCTGAAGCGCTGCGGCCTTGTCGTCGTTGCCGGCGGCGCGGGCCCCGTCCAGGGCGGTGAAGAGCAGGTCCAGTTCGCGGGCGTCGGCCTGGCGAAGGAAGGTGTAGAGCTCCTCGACCAGCGCGGGAACGGCCGTCTTCTCGTGCATGGACTGGTCGGGCAGCGGACCGAACTCGCTCCGCAGCGCGGCGACCATCCAGCCGGACAGGTACAGGTAGCGCTTGTTCGTCGTCTTCAGGTGCTTCTTGATGGAGATCATCTTCTGCTGGCCGATGAAGCCGTGCCAGACGCCCAGCGACTGGGTGTAGACGGAGGAATCGGCGTCGTACTCCGCCATGTCCTTGCGCATGATGTCGGCGGTGTACTGGGCTATCTCCAGGCCGGTCTTGAAGCGGTTCTGGGCGCGCATGCGGGCGACCGACTCCGGGTCGATCGCGTCCCAGCTGCTTCCGAACGCGTGCTTCAGAGCTTCGATGGCCTCGGTATCGTCCTGATAGATGGTCATTTGCTTTCCTTCGACGTGGGAGTTGTGCTGTGCCGGGACGGCTGTTTCGGCGGCCCGGTATGGGCCGCTAAATGAAGACTGCGGCAAGAACAGCGGGTCTTCTTCAGGATTCCGGGCAGAACTTTTGCGATTCTTCTCCGGTTCAGAAGAAATCGATGGGCACACCGGGTCAACGAGCCCGAAATAACCGATTCCCGAGAGCACCCTCGGATCGGACACCGACGAGCGGGCTGCGGGCTGGTTCCGCGGGGTAACCCTGGAACGTTGACCGAGTGGGGGGCGCCTGCCGCACTGACGCCATGCCGACGTCAGCGCCCTGGAACCCGTCCCGAGGGTTCTCCTTCGCGATGGTTGCGCGGTGCGATCACCGGCACGGACGCCGGTAATCGAATGCGCGCTCGGGGCGCTGCGGCCCTTCTGCTCATTGGCGCGATGTCGGCCCTGGTTGCCGGATGCGCGTCGGGCGGCGGCCCGGACGTAGTGCACTCGAAAGGGCTCACTGCCGCGGCCTACGAGCCGGATGGATCCTCCTTCGACATTCTCGCCAAAGGTGTCATCGTCGATCTGGGAAGCGGATGCCTGGGCCTCGACCGGACCAGCGACCATTAGAAGCTCATCGTCGCTTTCCCGGTCGGGACCACCCTGTCCGGCTACGGAACGATTTCCGTCGAAGGTGGCGGCACTTTTAGGGTCGGCGACACGGTCCAGTACACGGGCAGCGACGACAAACGCGACGTGCCGCCTCGTGTGCCTGTCGCGATTCCTGAGGGTTGCCCCAGCGACCTCGACATCTGGTACTTCCTGCCCCTCACGGCAAAGTAGGCCGGGGGACGGCTACGTCCGCCTCGAGGCTCGGCGTTTTCAGCGGATCCGGTTGAGGACTTTTTCCAGGCCATCGAAGACGCGCGCGCGGGCGACTTGCTCGGAGAGTACGGGGTCGCGCGCCAGTAGGGCCCGGACGAGTTCCTC
>NZ_SOHO01000052.1:0-2064 GCF_004403225.1 Cryobacterium sp. Sr8
CCAGCGGGGAAACGCTCATCGGCGGACATCCGGGCCTCTACCGTTCCTCCGATGGCAACTCCTTTTCTCGCGTCACCGGTAAGGGCGACCTCGGTGACGTCCACGCCCTGGGCGGGGCCGGAGACACCGTGTACGCCGGCACGCCTGAGCTCGGGCTGCTCGCCAGTGGCGACGGCGGGACGACCTGGACGACCCGCAATGCCCAGGCGGGACGGACGTTCATGGGCGTCATCCTGGTCGATCCGGCCGACCCACGCAGATTGATCGCGCCGGATATGTCCACCGGCCTCGTCACTAGCGCCGACGGCGGCATCACCTGGACGGCGCTGGGCGGTCCTAGCGGCGCGATGTCGGCGGCCTGGGACCCGACCGACAGCCGGACCCTGGTGGCCGTCGGCATGGCCGGCAGCGCGTTGAGCGGAGACGGCGGCCAGACCTGGACCATCCTGGCCGTGCCCGCGGGCACGTCCGCGGCCACGTTCTCCTCGGACGGCAAGACGCTCTACGCCGCAGCGGTCAGCGGCAGCAACGCCGCCGTTTACGCGAGTACTGACCGGGGCAGTGCGTGGAAGCCACTGACCTAGGTAGACGCGCGAACGCGGGGCCTCCGCAGCGGCCGTCGTCGTTGTGCCAGCTGGGCGGGGGTGCGTTGAGCGCGATCTCATCATTACCGTCAGGGTTGGGTGAGGCCAGCAGCTAACAGCAAGTCCGCCGCATGACGTAGGGCAGACGCGCGTCTTGAGGCCGAGAATCTTGAACATGCCGTCTCCGACACGATGATTGAGCGCATCGATGACCATCTCGGGAACCTCACGCTCGAGGCGCTTGGCCTTCGCCCGACTGGCGGCCAACAGGGTCGACCTGTCCCGACCCAGCTCACCCATGCCGAATCCGGGCCAGAGTTGTCAATCAGTCACATTTCCGATGCCCATCCAGCCGTGCTCAGCTACTTCACGCGTATCGGCCTCGTCGCGGACACACGACTGATCGTTCAGCCTCACCGCTTGCACTCAGACATCGTCACGATCCGAATGCTCGGTCACACAGAAGACGTTCATCTCGGCAACGTCGCCTCCGATGCCGTCTGGGTCACGAGCATCGAGATGACATGAGAGGTCTTTCCCCATCGCTCACTGTGGCGAGTGCGGGCACGGAATCCTCCCGCTCATCCAGCCGCGTCTTTACGGGTAGGGATACTGCCCACGGTTTGCGTCTTACTCCGGATTGGACCCTCTCCAATCAAAGGAACCTTCTTGGGAAGCTCGCTCAAAGTCGCCGTGACCCTTCACCAAAGCGAAGCTCTACTGTCCCCAGCAATCGTCGTGGTCAGTGTGAACCAGCATGGGCAGCTACCTGCCGTCCTCGTGGACCCCATTGACCGCAGCGGACGCATCGCCCAAGGCACGTGGTTGGGCGGCAACCTCGGAGACGGGACCGACGGGACTACCTACGCCAAAGTCCGGTAACGCGAGCAGGAGGCATCCGCATCGGCCGACCAAGGAGGGCCTTGCTTCCCCGGATACGGCACTGCATGTATTCTTCTAGCGTCGGTCGGCACGTCTGCCCCCCTTCGGTAAGAAGGGAAAGACATGCAGCTGGTCGGGCGTATCGGAGCGGCCCTGGCCGGGGTGGTGGGGCTGGCCGTTCTGTTCGCGTGGTACGCCAACGGGGCTGCGCTGGCGGGACCTCTCTCGACGAAGCCGACGGCGGCGCTGGGGCTGGTGCTCCTGTCGATCGCGCTGGTGGCGTCCGATCGCCCGCGGGTCGCCGCGGTCCTGGGTGTGGCTGTGCTCGCCATCGGCGGTTTGTCGCTCGCGGAGTACGCCCTGGGAACGTCGCTCGGCGTCGCTACTCTGCTGCCGGGAATCGAGCTGAACGGGGATGCGCTGAGGATGGCGCCGTCCACGGCCTTCTCGCTGTTCGTGCTGGGCGGCTCGGTCCTTTCGAGCCGGCTTGCCCGGAGCACGTTGGCGCTCGTCCTCGCGGTCGTCGCCTTGTGTGTGAGTCAGATCGCGATTCTCGGCTACGTCTACGGCGTTTCTTCGCTGTATACCGTTGGCGGCT
>NZ_SOHO01000033.1:0-1538 GCF_004403225.1 Cryobacterium sp. Sr8
CCAGCGGGGAAACGCTCATCGGCGGACATCCGGGCCTCTACCGTTCCTCCGATGGCAACTCCTTTTCTCGCGTCACCGGTAAGGGCGACCTCGGTGACGTCCACGCCCTCGGCGGGGCCGGAGACACCGTGTACGCCGGCACGCCCGAGCGCGGGCTGCTCACCAGTGGCGACGGCGGGACGACCTGGACGACCCGCAATGCCCAGGCGGGACGGACGTTCATGGGCGTCATCCTGGTCGATCCGGCCGACCCACGCAGATTGATCGCGCCGGATATGTCCACCGGCCTCGTCACTAGCGCCGACGGCGGCATCACCTGGACGGCGCTGGGCGGTCCTAGCGGCGCGATGTCGGCGGCCTGGGACCCGACCNTACCCGGACCCTGGTGGCCGTCGGCATGGGCGGCAGCGCGTTGAGCGGAGACGGCGGCCAGACCTGGACTATCCTGGCCGTGCCCGCGGGCACGTCCGCGGCCACGTTCTCCTCGGACGGCAAGACGCTCTACGCCGCAGCGGTCAGCGGCAGCAACGCCGCCGTTTACGCGAGTACCGACCGGGGCAGTGCGTGGAAGCCACTGACCCAGGTCGGCGCGCGAACGCCGGGGAAACCGTAGTGGAGGTGACATGAATCTGAACGCCAACGCGATTGGTGGCCGTCCCCGCCGACATGTGATCCGCTCCACGATGGTGGCAGTGCTGACTATGGCTGCGATGGTGCTCGGTCTGCTGGCATTGCACTCGGCAGCCGCCGGCGATGAAACGAGTGACACGGTCTCGCTCGTCTCCGCACATGATCGAAGTGCTGCCGCCGAGCGTGCTGCGCCCATTTCCCTTTACATCGACGGTGCATCACACGCCGTCGGCGACGGACTCCTAGTTGGCTGCCTGATCATCGGGGTGGCCTGCGTCGCTCTGCTCATCCTCGCGTCTGTTGTGCTCCTGGCACGACGGCCCGCGGTGTACCGCCGCCTCCTCGACGCCGGAGGTTTCGTCGTCGACTCCTTCCGTGAGATTCCGCTCCACCTGCATCGGCCCAGTCTGACTCTCCTCTCCATCAGTCGCGTTTAGACCGAAACCTAGCGCACGCAGCGTCTTCACCAGACTGCGTGGCATCGCCGTGCCACACGGCCGCCAGGTTTCTTGAACGTTGGACGATGAATGGAACAACAATGCATAGAGCACGCACCTACCTTCTCACCGCAGTTGCCGTGGCGACAGCGATCACGCTCAGCGCGTGCGGCGACCAATCGTCCGGGATGGGCGGAATGGACATGGGCAGCTCCTCGGAGATGGGCAACGCCCCGACAGTATCCTCCGCCCTGTAGGCGCCATGAGACGGGGCGAGAGCAGGCGCAGTGCACGACGGTCCTCGGTCGTGCTCGTTCTCGCGCTCGCGTTGAGCGGGTGTGCGAGCGATCCGCTGGCCGCGCCGGTAGTTGTCAACCTGTCTGAGACAACAGGTGGGTATTGATTCCGGTTTTTTGCGGGTGTTGTGGGGCCGTGGGTCGGTTTCTGAAGCGTTCGGGGTGTGCGACCCAA
>NZ_SOHO01000015.1:0-47093 GCF_004403225.1 Cryobacterium sp. Sr8
ACGCCCTGGCCGTGTCCGGATCGATCGGCCCGTACCCGTCGAGGCTGCCGGGCTCCTCGGTGACACCGAGGAGGGTGAGCATCGGGACCGTCACGATCAGGTTCGGCCGCAGCCCGCCCAGGCTGCCGGCAGCCCCGGCCGTCTCCGTGCAGCCGGGCTCCGCGCAGCCGGCCTCCGCGCAGCCGGCCTGCAGGAGCAGGTCCCGGAACACGTCCGCGCGCAGCTGGGTGAGCGTGCGCGGCTCGTCCGGCCTCTGCAGGGCGATCGCACGGTCCGTCACCTGGCCGTAGATGCCGAGAGCATCTCCGGCCGGCAGGTAGGCGCTCAGCCAGCCCATCCCGTCGCGGGCCGGGTCGAACCTGAGTGACCGGTCGGCCACGCTCCGCACATGCCGGGCCGTGATCGACTCCGGATCGATCCGCTCCCGCAGCTTCCTGGTCTTCCTTTCGAACTGCGACGCCGTCAACCGGCCGGCCGACGGCAACGCCTCCTGCTCCAGCTGCCGGGCCGCCGCCTCCGGAAGTCCCGCGGTTTCGTTGACGAGGATGATCGCCTGCCGGTAGCCGATCCGCCCCGCGGCCAGGGCCGCCAGGGTGTCGGGCAGGTCGTGGACCAGGCTGCGGCTGCTCTCCAGCAGGCCCGAAGCGGTCGACTCCGGGATCCGCAACGCGCAGGCCAGCTCGGCCACCAGCGACCGGCGGGTCAACGCCGGACTGAACGCACTGCCGCCGAGCTCCCGCTCGCTGCAGACCCGGGCCGCGTCGATCGCGACCACCCGCGCCGCGGCCTGCACCGCCATCGCCTTGTCGATGGCGGTGACGTCGTCGATGAGGGCGCCGAGTTCCTCCAGGTGGACCGCTGTTGGTGTCAACGGCGGACCCTGGTCGGGGGCGACACCCGGGCCAGCGCCCGGGTTCATTCCCGGGTCCGCGCCCGGGTTCGGGCCGGCCGGGAGTGCCCGACCGGGTGGTCCTGTGAAGGTTTTCATACTCCAACGGTACGGCGAACCACCGACATTCCTGCGGCCCGAAACCACCCCTGACCGGCTCTTGTGCATAACTTCCGGCACGCCCGACCCGTGGAGGACAGGCGCAGGAACGGCGCCACTCGCGCACCCCCGCACGCAGCGAGAGTCGCCGTTCCTGCCGACAATTGCCGTTGCAACGGCGACCCTGGGTAGAAATGGCGACTCTCGGCGGAAACGCCCCGTAAACGCAAAGATCCCGTCAAGGGACCGGACTAATCCGGATCCTTGACGGGGATTCTCGCGGTGTTCGGGTCCACCACCAGTTCCAACAGTGTGGCCGAGATTGAATCCGGGTGGCAGGGGGTAGCAATCTTGGACGGGGACGGCTATTAATGCGGCCCCGCCCACGCGACAGGGCGGCGAGCCGGTTCGATCTGCTGGTATCGAACCGCCCCACCGCCCTTGGCGTGGTGCGCGCGGCTACCGGCCGCGCGGGAATTTCCTAGACCCGGTCGAGGGCGTAGCCCTCCTCGCCGTGCACGATGGTGTCGATTCCGGCGAGTTCGTCTTCGCTCTTGATCCGGAAGCCGATGGTCTTCTCGATCGCCAGGCCAAGGAGGTAGGCCACGATGAACGAGTACACGAGCACCGAGAACGCGGCGATCGCCTGCACGACCAGCTGGCCGAAGTCGCCCCCCGTGAAGAGGCCGGTGTCGGTGGCGAAGAGGCCCAGGTACAGGGTGCCGATCACGCCGCCGACGAGGTGGATGCCGACCACGTCGAGAGAGTCGTCGAAGCCGAGCTTGAACTTCAGTTCGATCGCGAGGGCACACACGGCACCGGCAACGGCACCGAGCAGGAGCGCCCAGCCGGGCTCCAGGTTCGCGCAGGCCGGGGTGATCGCGACCAGGCCGGCAACGGCTCCGGAGGCGGCTCCGACCGAGGTGGCCTTGCCGTCCTTGAACTTCTCGACGATCATCCAGCCGAGGATCGCGGCCGCCGTCGCACCGAAGGTGTTGATGACGATGATGCCGACGTTCTCGAGGCCGTTCAGCCATTCCGCGCCGGCGTTGAAGCCGAACCAGCCGAACCACAGCACGGCCGCGCCGATCAGCACGAGCGGAACATTGTGCGGCTTGGTGATGCCCTTCTGGAAGCCGACGCGCTTGCCGAGGACCAGGGCGAGGGCGAGGGCCGCCGCGCCGGCGTTGATGTGCACCGCGGTACCGCCGGCGTAGTCGATGACGCCCGGGAGGCCGAGGGTTTCACCGAGGCTCATGATCCAGCCGCCGCCCCAGACCCACGCCGCGACGGGGAAGTAGACCAGTGTGGCCCAGATCCCGGCGAAGATCATCCAGGAGCCGAACTTGGCCCGGTCGGCGACGGCCCCGGAGATCAGGGCGACGGTGATGATGGCGAAGGTCGCGCCGTAGGTCGCGCCGAGGAGGTCGGTGTTGCCGGTCTCCCCGGATGCCAGCGCTGACAGGCCGAAGTCCGAGAAGGGGTTACCCGCGAACTGCAGCGGGCTGTCGACGGCGCTCATGTTGAAGCCGTAGAGGATCCACAGGACGCTGATCAGCCCCAGTGCCCCGAAGCTCATCATCATCATGCTGACGACGCTTTTCGCCTTCACCAGTCCGCCGTAGAAGAACGCGACTCCCGGAGTCATGAACAGCACCAGCGCGGTTGCTGTGATCCCCCATGCAATGCTTCCCGTGTCCATAGATTGTCCTCACACCTCTCGAATGTTTGCAGGGTGTACCGCGAGGTCCAAAAATGAACGCAGGTAGTCGACGGTCAGGTCTCGGGTACGGCATCATTCTGCGGCGCGGAGATTTCGCCGGGCCTACCGCAATGTTTCGTGCCGGTTACACGCGAGGCCCGTGGGTAAATAGCGTGTTTCGCCGGATCATTCGGCGTGCGGGGGAAGTTCCCCCGTCGTCAGCGCCACCATGCGCGATTGGGCGCGCAGGTACTTCTTCCGATATCCGCCGGCCATCATCTCGGCATCGAAGACCTCGCCGAGCGGCAGGCCGCTGGCGATGATCGGAATCTCGGCGTCGTAGACGCGGTCGATGAAGGCCACCAGGCGCAGGGCATCCGTCTGGTCGGTCAGCAGGAACACGTCGGTCAGGGCGATGACGTCGATCGCGCTGATCATTTTGATGTACTTCGACGGATGCACCGTGCCGAGGTGCCGGATCAGCGCGCCGAAGCCGTCCTCGGTCACCCGCGACCCCCGCCCCAGCAGCGTTCCGACCATGTGGCGCAGCGACTCATCCGGAACCGCTACGGCGTTGCCGGCGGCGTCGCGGCGGCGGTAGTCGAGACCGTCGATCCTGACCGTCTCGAAGTTGGCTGACATCGCCTGAATTTCGCGGAGGAAGTCCACCGCGGCGAATCTGCCCTCGCCCAGGGAGTTCGGTGGTGTGTTGGAGGTGGCCGCCACCCGGGTGCCGGAGGCCACGAGCTCACCGAGCAGCCGGGTCATCACCATCGTGTCGCCCGGGTCGTCGAGTTCGAACTCGTCGATGCAGATCAGTTTCGCGCCCCGCAGCTGCTTGACCGTGTTGGCGTAGCCGAGCGCCCCGACGAGGGCGGTGTACTCGATGAACGTGCCGAAGTACTTCGGCCCGGGCGCCGTGTGCCAGAGCGCGGCGAGCAGGTGGGTCTTGCCGACCCCGAAGCCGCCGTCCAGGTAGATCCCCGGCAGGTCGTCCTTCGGCTTCCGGGTGCGGGAGAAGAATCCGCTGGGGCGCTGGGACCGCCAGGCCGCGGCGAACGAGTTGAGCCGTTCGACCGCCTCCAGCTGTGACGGGAAGTTCAGGTCCGGCCGGTAGGACTCGAACGAGGCGTGTTCGAATTGCGGCGGGGGAACCAGCTCGGCGACGATTTCGGCACCGGTGATGCTCGGGGAGCGGTCGACGAGCCGGAGGGCCTGGCGGTGGGCCTCTGGGGCCATGGGGAACACCCGTTTCTGTATGGAGGGATGACCGCGGTGCGGCCGGCGCCCACACCGCGTAGATTTAACGTGTGGGAAGGTGACAAGCCTAATCCGCACTCAATCCATATCTCGCGCCGCGTCAGTCGCCCTCCCGGAGGTCCCCCATGTCCGTTGAACTCGATCCGTCCCCGAAGTTCACCGCGTACGCGCACCCGGAGCGCCTCGTCTCCGCCGACTGGCTGCAGGAGCACCTGGGCACCCCCGGTCTCGTCGTCGTCGAATCCGATGAAGACGTGCTGCTCTACGAAGTCGGCCACATCCCCGGCTCGGTCAAGATCGACTGGCACACCGACCTCAACGACCCGGTGGAACGCGACTTCATCGGCAGCCGCGAGTTCGCGGCCATGATGAGCTCCAAGGGCATCTCCCGCGACTCCACCGTCGTCATCTACGGCGACAAGAACAACTGGTGGGCGGCCTACGCCCTGTGGGTGTTCACCCTCTTCGGCCACGAGGACGTGCGCCTGCTGGACGGCGGTCGGGACAAGTGGGTCGCCGAGGACCGCGACATGACCACCGACAAGACCGTGCTGACGAGCACGGCGGACTACCCGGTCGTCCCGCGCGAAGACGCCCCGATCCGGGCGTTCAGGGACGACGTGCTCGCTCACTTCGGAAACCCGTTGATCGACGTGCGCTCCCCGGAGGAGTACACCGGCGAACGCACCCACATGCCCGCGTACCCGGAGGAGGGCGCGCTCCGCGGCGGGCACATCCCTTCCGCCGTCTCTGTGCCGTGGGCCCGCGCCGCCGACGACGACGCCACCTTCCGCACCCGCGAGGAACTGGATGCCATCTACCGCGGCGAGGCCGGCCTTGCCGAGGGCGACAACGTCATCGCCTACTGCCGCATCGGCGAGCGGTCCAGCCACACCTGGTTCGTCCTCACCCACTTGCTCGGCTTCCAGGGGGTGCGCAACTACGACGGCTCCTGGACCGAGTGGGGCAACGCCATCCGGGTTCCGATCGTGCTGGGCACCGAGCCGGGCGACGCGCCGAAGCCCCGCCGATGACATCCGTGGAACTGCCGGAGCAGCTGGCCGAGATCAGGAACGAGTTCCTCGAACTCGAAGAGAAGGACCGATTGCTGCTCCTGCTCGAGTTCGCCAACGAGCTGCCGGCGCTGCCCGCGCGCTTCGAGGACCACCCGGACCTGCTCGAACGGGTGGTCGAGTGCCAGTCGCCGGTGTACATCTTCGTCGAGGTGGATGAGGCCGGTGCGGTACACCTGCACGCCACCGCGCCGCGCGAATCGCCGACGACCCGCGGTTTCGTGTCGATCATCGCCCAGGGCGTCGAGGGTCTCACCGTCGAGCAGGCGCTGGCCGTGCCCGACGACTACCCGAGCTCCCTCGGGATCACCCGGGCCGTCTCTCCCCTTCGGATGCGCGGGATGACCGCCATGCTCGCCCGCACGAAGCGCCAGCTGCGGGCACTGGCGGCTGCGTGAGCCTCACCCGCATCTTCCCGACCGAGCCGGTTGGCCCCGCGCCGTCGCTCGACGGGATGGATGCGGCCGGCCGCAACTGGCTCCTGGCCCACTACCGCCAGGGCGACGGTCCATTCCTCCGCGTCAACATGATCGCCAGCCTCAACGGCAGCGCCACCGGCGACGACGGCACCTCCAACACGCTGACCAGCCGGCTCGATCGGCGCATCCTCGGCGTCATCCGGGAACTGTCCGATGTTGTGCTCGTCGGGGCGGGCAGCGTGCGCGCCGAAGGCTACGTCGTGCCCGCGAAGGCGGCCCTGGCCGTCGTCACCTCCAGCGGCGACCTCAGCGGGCACCGACTCGACGCCAGGCCGGCGGATGCCGCGGGGCATCCGGTGCTCATCTTGTGCGCCCGAAGCAACCTCGACCGTGCCCGGGCGAGCGTGGGGACCGCCCGCGCCACGATCGTGCCCCTCGACGACGAGGGCGGGGACATCACGGTGGCGGCGATCGTTCGCGCCCTGGCCGACCGGGGCCTTGACCGCATCGTCTGCGAGGGCGGCCCGGTGCTGGCCGGGCAGCTCTTCGCGGCGGACCTCGTCGACGAGTTCTGCCTGTCGACGAGCCCGCAGGTGACGCTCGGCGGCCGGCCGCTACTCGACTCCCCGCCACTCGACTCCCCGCTGCTCGACTCCCCCGCAGCCGGGTCTACTCGGTTCGGTCTTCGCCAGCTGCTGGTGGATGATGCGGGGGCGACGTATGCCCGCTGGGAGCGAGCGCGTCCAGCCAGCGCGTGATCGCCCGGTTCCAGCCCACCGGGTCGTAGTTCCACAGCTTGGTGTGCCGGGCGATGGTGAACGGCACGAAGGTCACGAGATCGGGCCGGCGCAGGGCCAGCGCCCGGGAGCCGGTCGACGGCACGTAGCCGTCGTCGTCGCTGTGCATGAGCAGGATCGGCAGGGACAGGTCGTCGGCCCTGGCCACGACATCCAGCCGCCGGAAGTCGATCGGCGTCGCCTGACCGGTCAGCAGGCCGCCCCAGCGTTGCCCCATCACCCTCATCGCCCCGGCCATGATCGGCGAGGGGAACCCGAGCGCCTCACCGTGGAAGCTCACGACATCGGCCCAATCGACGACGGGCGAATCCAGCACGATCCCGGCCAGGATGTCCTTGTGCTCGGTGCGGCTCGCCGCGTGCAGGGCGATGGCGCCGCCCATCGACCAGCCCATCAGCACGACGCTGGTCGCGCCATGGCTCCGGGCGAACCCGATGGCCTCCTCCACGTCCAGCCATTCGGTGTCGCCCAGCCCGTAGCGGCCGTCCAGGCTGGCCGGCGCCTCCCGGTCGTTGCGGTACGACACGAGCAGCGAGGTATACCCGGCCTCCCGGAAGGCCGGAACGGCGCGCAGGGTCTCCGGGCGCTGCACCCCGCGGCCGTGCACCTGGATCACCCACCGGCCGTCCGGCTCCGCCGCGGGGATAAGCCAGGCCGGCGCGTCGCCGAGCCCGGTTTGAATGACGACGTCCTCGAAGGGGAAGCCGAGGTCTGCCGGGCCGAGGTAGTGGTAACCGGCCAGGCGGCCGAGCCGCGCACTCGCCAGGTCCCCGAAGTCGACGGCGGTCAGCCGCCGGGTGAGGCCCGCGGCGTCGCTGCGGATGATCTCACCCAGCCGGGCGTGCCCGGTTTCGTCCGTGAACCAGAGGCTGTACTCGCCCGGCAACACGGTATCCGGGGTGGTCTGCAGGGTGATCGTGCCGGCGGCGAGATCGACGGCATGGATGCGAGTGTCCTGCTCACGTTTGGTCGGCGGAGTGACGATGCGGCGGGCCATCACGGCCGACAGCACACTGACGGTAGCGGCCAGCAGGGCGGCCGTCCCGACCACGGCGGCGGCGGTGACGAGCAGGGCCGTGCCCGGCCCGCGTTCTCGTGAGCTTGTGCTGGTCACGTAGACCTCCGAACCGGTCGGCGTGCCTCGCAGACAGCGCCCGAAAAAAACTCTAGTCTGCAAACGTGCCCGAATCAGAGGACAGGCAAACGCTTCCGCCGGAATTTGCCGCAGCGCTCGACGCGATTCGGCGCGCTCACCGACGGCCGGAACTCATCGTCACCGAAATCCCCGCGCCGGGCAGCCTCGCTCCGCACGCCGTGGCTCTGGCCGCCGACGTGCGCCCCGTCCGACACGGCAGCGACTCCGACCTCGGCACCGGCCGGTTCATCCTGCTCTACGACCCCGAAGAGCCCGAGGCCTGGGGCGGACGCTTCCGCGTTGTCTGTTTCGCACAGGCTCCGCTGGAGACCGACATCGGGCTCGATCCCTTCCTGGCTGAGGTCGCCTGGGCCTGGCTCGTTGACGCACTCGACGCCCACGGGGCGCAGTACACCGCGGCATCCGGCACCGCCACGAAGATCATCTCCTCCGGCTTCGGCGAACTCGCCAGCCAGGGCGACGGCGCCCAGATCGAGCTCAGAGCCTCGTGGACCCCCCTGGACCACAATCTCACCGCCCACGTCGAAGGCTGGGGTGAGCTTCTCTGCATGCTCGCCGGCCTTCCCCCTGCCGGCGGCGAAGGAGTCAGCACGTTGTCCGCGCGCCGAGCCAAACGTGGCTGAGCACGGTGTCGTCGAGACGCGAGACGCTTACTTCGAAGCGATAGAGACCCTGGCCGGTGGCACCGGGCCGATCGGTATCGACGCAGAACGCGCATCCGGTTTCACCTACTCCCAGCGCGCCTACCTGATCCAGATCTACCGGCGTGATGCCGGCACGTTCCTGTTCGACCCGCCCGCCATCGGTGACTTCAGTGAACTCAACGAGTCGCTGCGGGACGCTGAGTGGATCCTGCACGCCGCCAGCCAGGACCTCGCGTGCCTCCGCGAGGTGGGCCTGGACCCGGTCAACATGTTCGACACGGAGCTGGCCGCCCGGCTCCTGGGCCTCCCGCGCGTCGGCCTCGGCACGGTGGTCGAAGAGCTGCTCGGAATCCACCTCGCCAAGGAGCACTCGGCGGCCAACTGGTCGACCCGGCCGCTCCCCGAGGCCTGGCTCGTCTATGCGGCGCTCGACGTCGAACTGCTGCCTGACCTGCGCGACCGGATGGTCGAGATGCTGGTCGAGTCCGAGAAGACCCAGATTGCGGCCGAGGAGTTCGCCGCCGTGCTCGCGCGAGAGACGAAGGCCCCCCGGGTGGACCCGTGGCGCCGACTGTCCGGGGTGCATTCCATCCGCGGCCAGCGGAACCTGGCGGTCGCCCGCGAGCTCTGGATCGCCCGGGATGCCCTGGCCCAGCACCTGGACGTCTCCCCCGGCCGGCTGGTGCCCGACGCGTCCCTGGTCGCCGCGGCCAGGGTGATGCCCGAGAGCCGGCAGGCCCTGGCCGATTTGCGCGAATTCAGCGGCCGAGCCAGCCGCAGCGAACTTGACCGCTGGTGGGCCGCCATCCAGGCCGGTCTGTCCAGCCCCGACCTGCCTGCGCTCAAGGCGAGCAGCGATACGCTGCCGCCGCCCCGGGCCTGGGCCGAGCGCAATCCGGAGGCCGACGTGCGCTTCAAGGCGGCGCGCGCCGCCCTGGCGACCGTGTCGGACGAGCTGGCCATCCCATTGGAAAACCTGCTCACCCCCGATTTCCTGCGCCGGGTCGCCTGGTCGCCGCCCGAGTCGGTGAGCGCGGATTCGATCGGATCCGCCCTCGCGGACCTCGGTGCGCGGGCGTGGCAGGTTGCCGCAACCGCACAACTGATTGCCGATGCCTTTGTCGAGGTCCACCAAAGCATCTGCCTGCCTTCGGAGTCGGACTCGTAGGAAGAGTCAAAGGATTCCGTCGGCAAATTGGCGCCCCCATAGGATCGAATCAGACCTGAGCTGATTGATGGAGGCATTGTGGCCGAGAGAGCAGAAGTCGTCTTTGTGGACGGGGTTCGTACCCCGTTCGGACGCGCCGGCGAAAAGGGCATGTACTGGAACACCCGAGCCGATGACCTGGTGGTGAAGGCCATGATCGGCCTGCTGGAGCGGAATCCCTCCGTTCCCGGCGAGCGGATCGACGATGTCGCCATCGCCGCCACGACGCAGACGGGCGACCAGGGCCTCACCCTCGGGCGCACCGCGGCGCTCCTGGCCGGGCTGCCCAAATCCGTCCCCGGATTCGCCATCGACCGGATGTGCGCCGGGGCGATGACCGCCGTGACCACGATGGGCTCGGCGATCGGCTACGGGGCCTACGACCTCGCCATCGCCGGCGGCGTGGAGCACATGGGACGACACCCGATGGGCGCCAACGCCGACCCGAACCCGCGGTTCCTGTCCGAGCGGCTGGTGAGCGAGGACGCACTCGTCATGGGCGCGACGGCCGAACGCATCCACGACCGGTTCCCCTCGTACACGAAGGAGCGCTCGGACCGTTTCGCGCTGCGCAGCCAGCAGAAGGTGGCCGCCGCGTATGCCGCCGGCAAGATCCAGCCCGACCTGATCCCCGTCGCCACCCGCAGCGAGGCCGGCTGGGGCCTGGCCACGCAGGACGAGGCGCCCCGGCCGGAGACGACGATGGAGGGCCTCGCCGCCCTCCGGACGCCGTTCCGCCCGCACGGCCGCATCACCGCCGGAAACGCCTCCGGGCTCAATGACGGCGCCGCCGTCAGCCTGCTCGCCAGCGGCCACGCCGCCAGGGAACTTGGACTCACCGTCAAAATGAAGATGATCAGTTTCGCGTTCGCGGGCGTCGAGCCCGAGGTGATGGGCCTCGGCCCGGTGCCCTCGACCGAGAAGGCGCTGCGCAAGGCCGGCCTCGCGATCACCGACATCGGACTCTTCGAGCTGAACGAGGCATTCGCCGTGCAGGTCATCTCGTTCCTCGACCACTTCGGCATCGACGACGACGATCCCCGGGTCAACGAGTACGGGGGCGCGATCGCCATCGGGCATCCGCTCGCCTCGTCGGGCGTTCGCCTGATGAACCAGCTCGCGCACCAGTTCGAAGCGCACCCCGAGGTGCGCTACGGGCTCACCGCCATGTGCATCGGCCTGGGCATGGGCGGCACCATCATTTGGGAGAACCCGCACTTCAACCGGAAGGCAAAAAAGCGATGACCGACTACTCCGCAATCGACTTCACCCCGCTGCTTGCCCTCTCCGAAGACGAGGTGGTCACGCACAGTTTCGTTCGCGACATTCCCCTCTCCGGCAATCGCACGCTCGCCCTCGTCACGCTGGACAACGGCCGTGACCACACCCGTCCGAACACGATCGGCGCCGCCACCCTGCTCGAGTTCGCGGCAACGCTGGACGAGCTGCGCGCCCGTGCCGGCCGGGGCGAGATCCACGGCGTCGCGATCACCGGCAAGCCGTTCATCCTGGCCGCCGGCGCCGACCTCAGCAAGGTCGGCGAGATCCCATCGCAGGAGGCCGGCAAGCTGCTCGCGCAGCTCGGCCACTACGCCTTCGGCAAGGAGGCCGACCTGGGCGTGCCCTCGTTCGTCTTCATCAACGGCCTCGCCCTCGGCGGCGGACTGGAGATTGCCCTCAACGCCGATTACCGCACCGTCGACGCATCCGTGCCGGCGATCGCCCTGCCGGAGGTCTCCCTCGGGCTCATCCCCGGCTGGGGCGGGTCGTACCTGCTGCCGAACCTGATCGGCATCGAGAACGCGCTCAAGGTGATCATCGAGAACCCGCTCAAATACCGCACGCTCAAGGGCGCCGACGCGCTCGCGCTCGGCATCGCCGACGCGATGTTCGATTCGGTCTCGTTCCTGGAGAACTCGATCGCCTGGGCCGACGGCGTCATCGCCGGCAGCACGAAGGTGGAGCGGCCGAACCGACCGAACAAGATCGAGCGCCTGGTGAAATGGGACGTCGCCATCGGCATCGCCCGCAAGTCGCTCGAGTCCAGCATCGGCACCGTCGCGCTCGCTCCCTACGCCGCCCTCGACCTGCTCAAGGCGGCGAAGAGCGGCACGAAGGCCGAGGGTTTCGAGCGCGAAGACGACGCCCTCGCCGAGCTCATCGCCAGCGACCAGCTGCAGGCCAGCATCTACGCGTTCAACCTCGTGCAGAAGCGGGCCAAGCGGCCGGCCGGAGCGCCCGACAAGGCGCTCGCCCGGCCGATCACCAAGGTGGGTGTCATCGGCGCCGGCCTGATGGCCAGCCAGTTCGCCCTGCTGTTCGTGCGTCGCCTGCGCGTACCCGTGGTCATCACCGACCTCGACCAGGCCCGCGTCGACAAGGGCGTCGAATACATCCATGGTGAGATCGCGACCCTCCTGGCCAAGAAGCGCATCAGCGCGGATGAGGCCAACCGCCTCCGCGCGCTCGTCACCGGCACCACGGACAAGGCCGACTTCGCCGACGCCGACTGGGTCATCGAGGCCGTCTTCGAGGAACTCGGCGTCAAGCAGGACGTCTTCGCCGAGATCGAGAAGCACATCTCCCCCGAGGCGATCCTGGCCACCAACACCTCTTCCCTGGCGGTGGAGAAGATCGGCGCAAAGCTCGCCCACCCGGAACGGCTCGTCGGTTTCCACTTCTTCAACCCGGTCGCGATCATGCCCCTGATCGAGGTCGTGAAGACGCCGGTGACCAACGACGCCACGCTCTCGACGGCCATGGTCGTCGCGGGCAAACTGCGGAAGAACGCCGTGATCACAAGGGACACCCCCGGCTTCGTGGTCAACCGGCTGCTGGCGAAGCTGCTCGGCGAGGCCATGCACGCGGTCGACACGGGCACTTCATTCGAGGTCGTCGACGGCGCCCTGGCGCCGTTCGGCCTCCCGATGACCCCGTTCCAGCTGCTCGAGCTGGTCGGGCTGAAGGTCGGGGCGCACGTGCTCGACACCCACCATGCGGCGTTCCCGGAGCGGTTCTTCGAAAGCACGAACCTGCACACGCTCGCCGAGTACGGCAAGGTCCTCGACCGCGACGCCAAGGGCAAGATCAAGGGCTTCGACAAGGGCGCCGTCAAGATCGTCGCGGGCGGCACATCGCCAATGACGGCGGAGGAGATCCAGCAGCGGGTCGAGGACGGCCTCGCGGACGAGATCAAGCGGATGCTGGACGACGACGTCGTGCACGCGGCCGAAGACATCGACCTGTGCATGATCCTCGGCGCGAACTGGCCCTCACAGATGGGCGGCGTCACGCCCTACCTCGACCGGGTCGGCGCGAGCGAGCGGGCCTTCGGCGGCGCCTTCCACACCCCGCCGATCCGCGGCGTGGGCGTCGCTGCTCCCTCCCCCGTCGCCTAATCCCCGCGAAACTGCAGTTGTGCGCGCTAAACCTGCCTCATAACGCGCACAACTGCAGTCTCGCGAAACAGGCCCTTCGCGGGGTCGGTTAGTCGCGGCGGGGGCGGGTGACGGGGATGGAGCCGGTGGGCGTGTGGCCCTCGGGCAGCGGGCGGGCGTGCGGGATCTTGCTGCCGAGCACCATCGCAACGACGTCGCGCGCGATGTGCTGCGGGGTCAGGCCGACGCGTTCGAGGATCTCGGCGCGTGAGCCGTGGTCGAGGAATTCGTCGGGCAGGCCCAGCTCGGTGACCGCGGTGTCGACACCGGCCTCGCGCAGGTCCTGGCGGATGCGGGTGCCGATGCCGCCGACCCGGATGCCGTCTTCGATGCTGACCACGATCCGGTGCTCGGCGGCGAGGCGGATGATGCTCTTCGGCACCGGAACGACCCAGCGCGGGTCGACGACGGTGGCACCGATGCCCTGGTCGGCGAGCCGCTCGGCCACCTCGAGCCCCATGCCGGCCATCGGGCCGACGGTCACGATCAGCACGTCCTTCTGGGAACCGGCGTGCAGCACGTCCACCCCGTCCTCCAGCCGGTCGACCGCCTCGAACTCGACTCCGACGCTGCCCTTGGGGAAACGCAGAACGGTGGGCCCGTCATCGACGGCAACGGCCTCCCCGAGCTCCTCGCGCAGCCGGGCCCCGTCGCGCGGCGCGGACAGGCGGATGCCCGGCACGGCCTGCAGGATCGCGAGGTCCCACATGCCGTGGTGGCTCGGTCCGTCCGGCCCGGTCACACCGGCCCGGTCGAGTACGAAGGTGACGCCGGCCTTGTGCAGGGCGACATCCATCAGCACCTGGTCGAAGGCGCGGTTGATGAAGGTCGCGTACAGCGCGACCACGGGGTGGAGGCCGCCGAAGGCAAGGCCGGCGGCGGATGCCACGGCGTGCTGCTCCGCGATGCCCACGTCGTGCACGCGGCCGGGGAACCGCTCGGCCATCTTGTGCAGGCCGGTCGGCCGCAGCATCGCGGCGGTGATCCCGACAAGGCGCTCGTTCGCGCTGGCGAGGGTCACGAGCTCGTCGGCGAAGACCGAGGTCCACGATGGAGCGCCGGCCGATTCGGTCGACTCCCCCGTCTCCGGGTCGATCTGGCCGACCGCGTGGAACTGGTCGGCGGCATCCTGCATGGCCGGGTCGTAGCCCTTGCCCTTCTGGGTGATGGCGTGCACGATGACCGGGGCGCCGTA
The DNA here is from genome assembly GCF_004403225.1 of Cryobacterium sp. Sr8. NCBI lineage: Bacteria > Bacillati > Actinomycetota > Actinomycetes > Micrococcales > Microbacteriaceae > Cryobacterium > Cryobacterium sp. Sr8. The sequence goes on from NZ_SOHO01000015.1 coordinate 13,879, forward strand.
GCCCCTGGCCTGGCGGAGCGCCTCGAGCATGGCGTCCATGTCGTGGCCGTCGACCGGCCCGATGTACTTGATGTCGAGGTTTGAGTACAGCGCCTCGTTGTTCGAGAACCGGCTGAGGAAGCCGTGCAGTCCGCCGCGCATGCCGCGGTAGAGCGCCCGCCCGGGCGCGCCGAGCCGGTCGAAGGCCCGCTGGCTGGTCAGGTAGAGGCTGCGGTAGCTGCGGCGGGTGCGCACGGTGTTGAGGAACCGCGCCATCCCGCCGATGGTCGGCGCGTAGGAGCGGCCGTTGTCGTTGACGACGATGATCAGCCGCCGGGTGTTGTCGTCGCTGATGTTGTTGAGCGCTTCCCAGGTCATGCCGCCCGTGAGCGCGCCGTCGCCGACGACGGCGACGACGTGGCGGTCGTCCTGACCGGTCATTTCGAAGGCGCGGGAGATGCCGTCCGCCCAGGAGAGCGAACTGGAGGCGTGCGAGCTCTCGACGATGTCGTGCACGGATTCGGAGCGCTGCGGGTAGCCGGCGAGTCCGCCGAGCTGGCGCAGCCTGCTGAAGTCCTGCCGACCGGTGAGCAGCTTGTGCACGTATGACTGGTGCCCGGTGTCGAACACAATCGAGTCCCGCGGCGACTCGAAGACCCGGTGGATCGCGATGGTCAGTTCGACGACGCCGAGGTTGGGGCCAAGGTGCCCGCCGCTCTTCGAGACCTCACTGACCAGGAACGCGCGGACCTCGGCCGCGAGCTGGACCAGCTGCTCCTTCGAGAGGGCGTCGAGGTCGCGAGGACCCGTGATCGTCTCCAGAAGGGACATCGATACCACCTTTCGCGTTGCCGCACTCGCGCCCGAAAATGCCACTGGCGCGCGCACTCGAACAGGTCGAGTCTACGCGCCAGGGGCGGGAGGAGCTGGGAGCCTTAGGCCACCAGGGACCGCAGCACGTACTGCAGGATGCCGCCGTTGCGGTAGTAGTCCGCCTCACCCGGTGTGTCGATCCGGACGACCGCGTCGAACTCCACGGTCTCCTTGCCGGCCGCGGAGTTCGCGCTCGGCGCGGCGGTGACGCGGACCGTCTTCGGCGTGCTGCCGTTGTTCAGCTCGTCGATGCCCGTGATCGTGACGACCTCGGTGCCGTCCAGCCCGAGCGAGCCCCAGCTCTGGCCGGCCGGGAACTGCAGCGGAACGACGCCCATCCCGATCAGGTTCGAGCGGTGGATGCGCTCGAAGCTCTCGACGATGACGGCCTTGACGCCCAGCAGGCTGGTGCCCTTGGCCGCCCAGTCGCGGGACGAACCCGAACCGTACTCCTTGCCGCCGAAGATGACGAGCGGGGTGCCGGCGGCCTCGTAGTTCTGGGCCGCGTCGTAGATGAACGCCTGCGGAGCACCCTCCACGGTGAAATCGCGGGTGTAGCCACCCTCGACGCCATCCAGCAGCTGGTTACGGAGACGGATGTTCGCGAAGGTTCCGCGAATCATGATCTCGTGGTTTCCGCGGCGCGAACCGTAGGAGTTGAAGTCGCCGCGAGCCACGCCGTGCTCCAGCAGGTAGGCGCCGGCCGGGCTGTCGGCCTTGATGTTGCCTGCGGGGCTGATGTGGTCGGTCGTGACGGAGTCGCCGAGCTTGGCGAGAACGCGCGCCCCGACGATGTTGGTGACCGGGCTGGTCTCCAGCGTCATGCCGTCGAAGTACGGGGGCTTCCGCACGTAGGTCGACTCGGGGTCCCATTCGAAGACCTCGCTGTCGGGCGTCGGCAGTGAGCGCCAGCGCTCGTCTCCCTCGAAGACCTCGCCGTACTCCTTCGTGAACATGGCCGTGTCGATCGAGCTGTCGATCGTGGCCTGCACCTCGGCGGAGTCGGGCCAGATGTCCCGGAGGAACACGTCGTTGCCGTCGGTGCCCTTGCCGAGGGCATCCGTCTCGAAGTCGAAGTTCATCGACCCGGCGAGGGCGTAGGCGATGACCAGCGGCGGGCTGGCGAGGTAATTCATCTTCACGTCGGGGCTGATCCGGCCCTCGAAGTTGCGGTTGCCCGAGAGCACCGCGGTGACGGCCAGGTCGTTCTCGTTGATCGCGGCCGACACCTCGTCGATGAGCGGACCGGTGTTGCCGATGCAGACGGTGCAGCCGTAGCCGACGGTGTAGAAGCCGAGGGCCTCCAGGTCGTCGGTGAGGCCGGCCTTCGCGTAGTAATCGGTGACGACCTTCGAGCCCGGTGCCAGCGTGGTCTTGACCCACGGCTTGCTCGTGAGGCCCTTCTTGACCGCGTTGCGGGCGAGCAGGCCCGCGGCGAGCATCACGCTCGGGTTGGACGTGTTCGTGCACGACGTGATGGCCGCGACGGCGACCGCTCCGTGGTCGAGGGTGTAGCTCGCGCCGTCCTTGGTGGTGATCGGGACGGGGCTGGACACCGACACGGGAGCGTGGCTCACGTGCTGGTGCGAGAGCTGGTGGGCGCTCTGCTCGTCCTCGGCGGTGAAGCCGATCGGGTCAGAGGCGGGGAAGGTCGCCTCGACGGCGGCATCCATCCGGGACAGGTCCTGGGTCGCGTAGCTCTGCAGGTCCGTCTCGAATTGCTCCTTCGCGCGGCTGAGCTCGACGCGGTCCTGCGGACGCTTCGGTCCGGCGATCGAGGGAACCACGGTTCCGAGGTCGATCTCCAGGTACTCGCTGAAGGCGGGCTCCTGCGCGGGGTCGTGCCAGAGGCCCTGCAGCTTCGAGTACGCCTCGACCAGGGCGACCTGCTCGTCGCTGCGGCCGGTGAGGCGCAGGTAGTCGAGGGTCACGTCGTCGATCGGGAACATGGCGGCCGTCGAGCCGAACTCGGGGCTCATGTTGCCGATGGTGGCGCGGTTGGCCAGCGGAACCTGGGCGACGCCCTCTCCGTAGAACTCGACGAACTTGCCGACCACGCCGTGCTTTCGCAGCATCTGCGTGATGGTGAGCACGACATCCGTCGCGGTGACGCCGGCCGGGATGGAGCCCTTGAGCTTGAACCCGACGACCTTGGGGATGAGCATCGAGACGGGCTGGCCGAGCATGGCCGCCTCGGCCTCGATTCCGCCGACGCCCCAGCCGAGCACGCCGAGGCCGTTGACCATGGTCGTGTGCGAGTCGGTGCCGACGCAGGTGTCGGGGTAGGCACGGAGCACGCTGTTGCCCGCGGCATCCAGCACAGTGCGGGTCATCGTGACGCGGGCCAGGTATTCGATGTTGACCTGGTGCACGATCCCGGTTCCCGGCGGGACGACCTTGAAGTCGTCGAACGCGGTCTGGCCCCAGCGGAGGAACTGGTAACGCTCGCCGTTGCGCTGGTACTCGATCTCGACGTTGCGCTCGAGGGCGTCTTCCGAGCCGAACAGGTCCGCGATGACGGAGTGGTCGATGACGAGCTCCGCCGGTGCGAGCGGGTTGATCTTGTTCGCGTCGCCGCCGAGCTCGGCGACGGCCTCGCGCATGGTGGCGAGGTCGACGATGCAGGGCACGCCGGTGAAGTCCTGCATGATCACGCGGGCGGGCGTGAACTGGATCTCGGTGTCGGGCTCCGCGGAAGGAACCCACTGGCCGAGGGCACGGATGTGATCGGCGGTGATGTTGGCGCCGTCCTCGGTGCGGAGAAGGTTTTCCAGCAGCACCTTCAGGCTGAACGGCAACTTCTCGTAGCCTGCGACGGTGTCGAGTCGAAAGACTTCATAGTCCGTCGAACCGACGCGCAGGGTGTCCTTTGCTCCAAAACTATTAACCGCAGACACGAGGTCCTCTCCTTTGTGGGAAACCGCCCGGGAAACCCGGCGGCCATCCTCAATCCGTGTGGCCGAACACACCCGGTGCCGGCATGGTCAGCCTAGCTGGGCGTGTGTTGATCGGCCGAGTCTGAGCGTCAAACTATCTTGACGTCGAGATAACTCTAGCAGTGCCGGGAACGGATTCCCGCCCTATTCCGGCTCGGACGGTTCTCTCTGCTTGGGGTAGATCGAGCGCACCATCAGCCAGGAGACGACCAGCAGCGGGGCATACAGCGGAAGCCCCATCAGGAGCTTCATCGCGCCGAGGGCCTCGACATTGCCCGAGTAGTACAGCGGCAGCTGCACTATCAGCCGCGCCGCGAACAGCCCGGCCCAGCACAGGGTGAGGATCGTGAGCACCCGGCGCTTCGACGGGTTGGTCCGCCAGGCGATTCCCTCGCCCATCAGGAAGCCGACGGCGAGACCGATCAGCGGCCAGCCGATCAGCGCCGAGACGAGCAGGACGAAGCCGTAGACGCCGTTGGTCCAGAATCCGGGAAGGTAGAAGTCCTCGGCCTTCCCGGTGAACAGGGCGAGCACGGCGCTGATTCCGATGCCGACGAGCCCCCCGATCGCCTGGGCGAGGGTCTGTTTCGCGGCCAGGCGGAAGGCGACGAAGACGAGCCCGACCGCAACCGGGGCGATCAGCGACAGGACCAGGTCACGCGTGAGCGTGTAGATGACCAGGAAAACCAGGCCGGGCAGCACCGCCTCGACGAGACCGCGGATGCCGCCCATCGAGGCCAGCAGCGTGTGCCCGCTGATCGGTTCCCCCTCGGCCGCCGAGGCGAAGCCGGCGCGCCGGGCCGCCGCGGCCATCCCGTCGGCGAAGGCGGCGCCGGGCGCGCTCGGCGCCGGGGCCGGCGGCGTGTTCGGTTGTCCCGACCGGGGCCGGGCGCCGTTCTCGTTCTCTTCCGGTGCGTCCGGTGCGGCGGGTGAGTCCGTCATGCGGGCGTTCTCCCTGGCGGCCTAGGCGTCGCTCGGACCCGGGGCGCCGGCCGGCGTCGCCGGCATCCGCAGCGGGATGAGGTCGCGCGGCGGCATCGGAGTGTCGCCGCGAACGACGACGATGCTGCGGAAGAGGTCTTCGATCGCGGCTGCGGCTTCCGAGTTGACGGCGCCTTCACCGGCGATCACGCCGCGGAGGAACCAGCGCGGGCCGTCGACACCGATGAAGCGGGCCAGACGAGTGGTTCCGCCCGGTCCCTGGCCGGCGGCCACGGGGATCTCGGCGACGAGCTCGGGGCCGAAGGGGCCCTCGCGCTCGCTGGTCGTTCCGCCCTGCTTGCCGATCTGGTCGGCGATCTGGTCGCGGATCTCGTGCCACAGCCCGCTGGAGCGCGGCGCCGCGAACGGCTGCACCTGGAGGGTGGACCCGGCGTAGTCGAGGCCGATCGCCACGACGCGCTTGCTGCCCTCCTCGATCTCGAGGCGGAGGTGGAGTCCCTCACGTGGGAGGACCTTCACCCCGCCGAGATCGACGTAGGGGCGAACCTGGTTGGCCTCGGTCTCGTCGAGGGGCCCCTCGGTGGCGCGGTCCTCCGGAGCGGACTTGGGCATGGGTTCGGGGAATTGGTTCTGGTTCGCGATATCGGTCACGGGGTGTCTCCTTTGCTGGCTGCGCCAGTGAGCTGTGCGGTGAGCCCGGTCGAGCCGAACCCTCCTTCTCCTCGCTGGCTGCCGGGCAGCCGTTCGACGGGAACGAAGTTGGCCCGGGCGACGGGCATGACGATCAATTGGGCGATGCGATCGCCGACGGCGACCCGGTAGGGCTCCGTCAGGTCGGTGTTGAGCAGCGTCACCTTGATCTCACCGCGGTAGCCGGCATCCACGGTCCCCGGCGAATTCACGATCGTGATGCCGTGCTTCGCGGCCAGGCCGCTGCGGGGAACGACGAACGCGGCGAAGCCGTCGGGCAGGGCGATAGACACCCCGGTGCCGACGAGAGCGCGGGCTCCGGGGGCGAGTTCGACGGCCTCCGAGGAGTGCAGATCGGCCCCGGCATCGCCCGGATGCGCGTAATTCGGGAGGACGGACGCGGTTATCAGCACTTCAACGCTTTCTGTCACGTGTCGAGGGTAGTGCAGAAGTCTGGTCGAATAGAGCCATGCCTGAATATCGCGAAAAACTCTGGGCCGCACCCTGGCTCTTCCTGGCCACGGCGCTGGTGATCCCGGCGAGCATCCTCGTCTTCGTCCCGATTTCGCTGCCGGTCGGCATCCTGACGGCGGCCGGGCTCTACCTCGGCTGCGTCGTGCTGCTCATCGCCTGGTCGCCGGTCGTGCGCGTGCACGACGGCGTGCTGGAGGCCGGCAAGGCACGGATCAGCACGGCCGTGCTCGGCGAGGCGATCGCATTCGAGGGTGAGGATGCGCGGCGGGAGCGCGGACCGAAGGTTGACATGCGGGCGTGGTTGCTCATCCGCGGCTGGGTCGACCCGGTGGTGCGCGTGCCGATCGAGGACGTCTCGGACCCCGCGCCGTACTGGCTGATCTCGAGCCGGCACCCGAAAAAACTGGCCGCCGCGATCAATGAATCGCGACGACCAGCGTCAGGTACGTCGGCTTCGTGAGCTCGTAGACAGCTCAGCCGAGTGCGTTTCTAGGAGTCGTGCTCGTTACAGACCGGGCCGAGCTTGGTCTCGTGCGACAGCTGCGAGCGGTGCTTCACCAGGAAACACTCCACACAAGTGAATTCGTCGGCCTGCGGGGGCAGGACGACAACATCGAGGTCGAGGTCGGACAGATCGGCGCCCGGAAGGTCGAACCCACCGGGGTTGTCCGCGTCGTCAACATCAACGACTCCGGACATCTTGTCGGGCACGCGCTCCTTCAGGGCCTCGATCGACTCAGAGTCGTCTTCGGTCTTCCGCGGTGCGTCGTAATCGGTTGCCATGCCCATCCATTTCAGTTACGCCGAGAGAACGAATCGGCGGCCATAGTTTGCAACAAACCGAGACGAATAGCAAACCGTTCGCCTCACATCTCGGCCGGCACAGAGATCAACTTCCGGCACGCCCGGCGTATTCCCTCGAATTGGGGCCATCGCATGGCACTCTGAGACCTACCAGTGATCGCGAGAGGGCTTTCGCCATGCAGGAATTGAAGGTTATCGGAGTCGAGAACGGCGCGCTGCTCGCAGCGTCAGAGGAGGGTGATCGTTTTAGGATCCCCATCGATGAAGTTCTCCAGTCCCGGCTTCGCCAAACCCAGACCGAAACGACGTCGGGTCCCAAGCTTTCCCCCCGGGAGATCCAGGCCCATATCCGCTCCGGGATGTCTGCCGAAGACGTCGCCGCGGTGACGGGGGCCTCCCTGGATTACGTGCGCCGTTTCGAGGGCCCGGTCGTGGCCGAGCGCGAATACATCGTGTCGTCGGCACTGAGCGTGCCCGTGCACACGGCTATCGACCCGGATCCGCTCGACGACGATGCGAACTTCGGCAGCGTCATCCGGGAACGCCTCGCCTCACTGGGGGCGTCCGACGAACGCTGGGCCAGCTGGAAAGAGCCAGGCGGCGGCTGGATCGTCAAACTCTCCTTCACCGCCGGCGACATCGACCACGACGCCCGCTGGAGCTTCGAACCGAAGAAGAACTCGCTCTCCCCGTTGGGCGGAGAGGCCATCGCGCTGTCCCAGCAGGGTGAACTCAAGGGCGCGCTCATCCCCCGGCTGCGCGCCGTCGGCGCCGAAACGAGCCTCGCCGACGTGTCCCGTTTCGACAGCGGCGCCTTTGCCTTCAAGGAATCCCTGGCCGACGAGATCCTGAACGACACGGCCCCGATCCTCGACCCCGTTCCCTATTCACGCACGGCAGGCACAACGGATGCCGTCTCCAAGGCGGCCATCAAGCGTGCCGACGAGCCCGCCAAGATCCTCGGCGACACGGCCGACCTGCTCGAATCCCTGCGTCGCCGCCGGGGCGAGCGTGAAGCCGCCGTCTTCGAGACCGAGGCGCCCGGAACGAGCCGCCTGGCGCCCAGCGCCGGCGTGCGCCTCGTCGATGTCCCCGCGGAGTCGTTCCCGGAACTCGAAGAGGCCCCTGCGGTCGAAGAGCCGCCGCGGAACGCCTGGGTGAACCAGGCCGCCAAGGCGCAGGCTCGCACAACCGGCAACCAGGGCAAGCGCGGCCGAGCCTCGATGCCGAGCTGGGACGAAATCGTCTTCGGCGCCCGCACCGACGACGACCTCGCCTGACTCCCCTCCTCCTTTCCAAACCCACCCCCTCCGCGGTGGTGAGGTGTGGGTTATAGTCGATTCATCGAACGTATGTTCGAATGACGACGAATCGAGGCGGTGCACAATGCCCCCTGTGGATGAACCGGTCATGATCTGGACCGGAGAAGCCGGCACGCCGGAGCGCCTGGTCTGGCGCTCCCGGCGGTTCCGGGTGACCGACACCCCGACGGCACTGGTGGGGACCTGCGAGTGGTGGCGCCCCTTCGAGCCGCACACCTTCGGCGTGGGCCATCCGCCGCTGACCATTGCCGGCTGGCGATTCCAGGCGACGGCCGACAACGGCGAGACGCACGTGTTCGACGTGCAGCCGGGCGACGGCGACCTGGGCTGGCGGCTCGTGCGCATCTTCGATTAGCCCTGTTCCTCAGCCCCGTGCCCTCGCCCCCGCGCCCTGGACCCCGCGACATCCCTGACCTGACCGGCCATACTGTGAGCATGTCGACGCAGGCCTCACGCCGGCACGTGATCCGGATTCGGCTCGTCCGCCAGGGACTTTTCGACGGCCGGCTGCGCGGCGTGACGGAGGTCACGGACCGCCTGCTCGCCCTCCAGGCCCAGGACTACGCCGCCGCCAAGTGGGCCCTCGGCGTGCGTGCGCCCGGCACGACGCTCGCCGACGTCGACGCCGCCATCAACTCCGGCCGGATCGTGCGGTCCTGGCCGATGCGAGGCACGCTTCACTTCGTTCCCGCCGCCGACCTCTGCTGCATCCAGCCGAGGCAGCAGGTGCTGGTGCTGCTGGACGAGTGGGTGCGCTCCCCCCGGCGACTCGACCGGGACGAGGCGCTCGGGGAATTCGTCCTGCGCTATTTCGACGGGCACGGGCCGGCGACGCTCCGGGACTTCGCCTGGTGGTCGCAGCTCACCGTCGCCGACGCTCGGGCGGGACTCGCGGTCGCCGCGGACCGGCTGGCCGAGCTGGTCGTCGACGGCGTCACCTACTACCTGGCGGCCGCGGCGGACACCGGCGACGCCGACGCGGCCAAGGGGCATCCGACTCAGCGCAGCCCCCTGCTTGCGCTGCCCGCCTTCGACGAGTATCTGATTGGCTACCAGGACCGCAGCTTCGCGATCGACGACGGCAGCCTCGGCCGAGTCGTGCCGGGGGGCAACGGCATGTTCCTTCCGCTCATCCTGGCATCCGGGCGGGTGATCGGCACCTGGCGGCAAACGAAGACGGCGCGGTCCGTGAGCCTCGAACCGAGACCGTTCGACCCCCTCTCGGCCGGCCAGGCGCGTGAATTCGAGCGGGCCGTCGCCCAGTACGCGCACCTCCTGGGCCTCTCAGTGGGCGGCAACCCCACCGCCGCGCCGGCCACCGCGCCGGCGGAGCCTGAGCCGCCACTAGCCTAGGAAGGTGCGACTAACGGCGAGCCTGCGAACCTCCAGCCGGGTTCCCCTGCTCCAGGCTGTGAAGACCGCGGTGGCGACCGTCCTGGCCTGGCTGATCGCGCAACTCCTGCTTCCCGGCGAGCTGCCCATCTTCGCCGCCATCGCCGCGCTGCTCGTCGTGCAGCCGAGCATCAACCAGTCCGTCGGCAAGGCGGTCGAGCGCAGCCTTGGTGTCATCGGCGGTGTGATCATCGCCTACGGCGTCGGCCTGCTGTTCGGCCAGTCGAGCTGGATCGTGCTGCTGACGATCGTCATCTGCATCCTCCTCGCCTGGGCACTGAAGCTGCCGCCCGGGTCGGCCAACCAGGTTCCGATCAGCGCCATGCTCGTGCTCTCGATCGGCACGTCCACCCCCGCGTATGCCCTCGACCGGATCATCGAAACCGTCATCGGCGCCGGCATCGCCCTCATCGTCAATGTGCTCATCGTGCCGCCCGTGCTGCTGGGGCCTTCGCACGGGGCCGTCCGGCGGCTTGCCGGGGAGGTGGCCGACACGCTCGACCGGCTCGCGGCGGCACTTCGCTCGCCCCAGCGGCCGTTCGCGCTCGAGGAGCTGATGCTCACCGCCCGCCTGCTCCGTCCCATGCAGGAGGCGGCGGAACGCGCGATCAAAGACGCGGAGGAGAGCCTCGCCTTCAACCCCCGGCAGGCCAAACACCGTCGGGTGCTGGACGCCGACATCGAGGAGTACAAGCGGCTGAAAGCGCTCGTCACCCGCAGCATCGGCATGACCCGCGCGTTCCGTGACCACTACGACGATGCGCTGCACCTTGAGCCGACCGTGCAGGCCTTCTCCCAGGAACTCGGCCGGGCCGCGCACGATCTCCGACTGCGCGCGCCCGGAGCGGATGCCGCGGCGGGCGAACGCATGCCGTCACCGGGCGAGCCCGCCGCCCTGACCGCACCGCTGATCATCCGCACCCCGCACCCGGAGCACTGGATCCTGATCGGATCCCTGATGGAGGACCTTCGCCGGGTGCGCGAGGAAATCGTCGGGGAATAGCTCGGTTAACGGCCCGACGGGGCCCCGCCGTGTGGCGAGACCCCGTCGATGGTCGAAGACCTAGTCCTGCTTGAGCACGGCCTGGAGCTCGAGGGTGATGGTCACCTTGTCGCCGAGCAGGAAGCCGCCGGTCTCGAGGGCCGCGTTGTAGGTGAGACCGAAGTCTTCGCGCTCGACCTGGGCCTTGGCCGTAGCGCCGGCCTTGTAGTTGCCGTAGGGGTCAACGGCGAAGCCGCCGAATTCGAAGTCGAACGTGACCGGCTTGGTCACACCCTTGATGGTGAGGTCGCCGTCGACGAGGAAGTCGCCCTTTTCCTCGCGCACGCCGGTCGACACGAAGTTGATGGTCGGGTAGGTCTCGGCATCGAAGAAGTCGCCGGTGCGGAGGTGACCGTCGCGGTTGGCCTCGTTGGTGTTGATCGAGGCAACCGTGGCCGAGGCCGAAACGGTCGAGTCGAGCGGGTTCTCGCCGGTGACGAAGGTCGCTTCGAAGCTGTCGAAGGTGCCCTTGACCTTGCTGATCATGATGTGGCGAATGCTGAAGCCGACCTCGCTGTGGGTCGGGTCGATCGTCCAGGTGCCGGCCTTGTAGCCGGGGATGTTCGTGGTGGTGATGCCGCTCATGCGTGCTCCTCAGGTCCGTGGGGCGACACAGGTAGCGCCCTCAGGTATATGCAAGCGCATATGTTCTCCAGTTATTCCGAGAACGAAAAAAGGAATCTTCAGCCGACCGGAACGAACGGCCCGGTGCTGCCGGACAGCGTCCGGCGGAGCACCAGCAGCCTGCGGACGTCGTCGTCAATCGTGGCGAGAGGGATCCTGCCCGAGTCGACGGCCGCAACGATTCCCGTGATCATCAGCGGGATGTCGACCCCGGCGGCAGCCGGATCGGCGGGCAGCACATAGAGCAGCATCGTGTTACCGGCGGCGAGGGCCGAGATCGCGTTCTCGACCGGGTCGGCGTACTGGGGCAGGCCGCTCTGCTGGAGCATGAGCATGTCGTCGGTGATGGCCACGCCGTCGAACCCCAGCTCGGTGCGCAGGATCGCATGCCACTCGGGAGACAGACTGGCCGGGCGGTGGTCGACGGCGGTGTACGCCAGGTGGCCGAACATGACCACCTCCGCCCCCGCGGCTATCCCGGCGCGGAACGGCGGCGCTACCTCGGCCAGCCAGTCGGCGCGGCCGAGTGCCGTGGAGGGGACGCCCCGGTGCGAGTCGCCGTTGGTGGCGCCATGTCCGGGAAAATGCTTGAGCGTGCTCAGCACCCGGCCGTGCTCACCGGAGACGGCAGCGGCGACCCGCTGTTCTCCCTGCGCGGTATCCGTTCCGAGTACCCGGTCGTAGATGAAGAAGTGCGGATCGGGGGTGACGTCCGCGACGATGCCGAAATTGAGGTTGATCCCGGCGCCGGCGAGCAGGGTCGACCGGCTGGTGAACGCCTCGGTCGTCGCCCGCGCCGGCAGCGACTTCAGCTCGTCGGCGCCGGATGCCCGATCGCCGGGCAGGCGGGACACCGTTCCGCCCTCCTGGTCGATGCCGAGCAGGAGCGGCAGCCCGGGGTCGGAGCTGACCCCGGCCGTCAGCGCGGCCAGGTCGGCCGTCTTGGTCGGAACGTTGTCGCCCATCAGGATCAGCCCGCCCAGGCCGTGGGAATCGGCGAAGGAACGCAGCTCCGCGGCATCCGTTCCCGGTCGGTGCAGCATCAGCAGGCTGGCGACCTTCTCGGTCAGGGTCATCGACGCGAGCCGGTCGTCGGCATACGCCGCCACGCGTTCAGCGGATGTCTTCCGCGGAGCGGTGAGACCGCCCGGCTGGCCCGGAGCGGCAGGGGTCGTGCAACCGGCGAGCGCCAGGGGGGTCCAGCAGCACGGCGACGGCGAACGCTCCCAGTGCGCGGAGGCGCCGGGTCGCACCCCGCACTCGCCTGCCCCCGGTCATCAGCCAAGGCTAACCCCGCCGCGGCTCCCCTCCCACCTCCCTCCGGGTTGAACTGCGGAAAAAGTACCTTCGTGGCGCCGGGGAAGGTACTTTGTCCGCAACTGAGCGCGCGATCCGGGCTGCGCAATACACTCGGGATTCGAACGGGAGGTGACGCGTGGGGATCCAGGACATGGGCGGCGAAGCCGTGCTGATCGCAGCGGGGGGCCGTTCAATCCTGCTGCAGATAGCCGATCCTGCCATCGGGCACGGCGTCGCCGGGCACAGCGACTTCGCCGCGAGGCCGCTCGACCGGCTGCGCGGAACCCTGACCTACGTCTACGCCGTCACCTTCGGCACGGAGGATGAGGCCGCGCAGGCCACCCGCCAGGTGAACCGCGCCCACGGGCCGGTGCGAGGCGACGGCGCCGACGGCACACCCGCCTACAGCGCCTTCACCCCCGAGCTCCAGCTCTGGGTCGCCGCGACCCTGTATGACTCCGCGGTGACCATGCACGAGCTCGTGTACGGCCCGATGGAGGACGAGGTGGCCGACACCGTCTACCGGGAGTATGCGAGCCTGGGCACGGCCCTGCAGGTGCCGCCGGACCTGTGGCCGCCGGACCGCGCGGCTTTCCGGGCCTACTGGCGGCGGCGGCTCACCGAACTGAGAACGGATGCCACGACCCGGTCCGTGGCCGTGCAGCTGCTTCATCCGCGAACCGGGCCGGTCTGGCTGCGCCTGGCGATGCCGCTCGGCCGTCTGCTCACCGTCGGGCTCCTGCCCCCGGAGGTGCACCGGCTCTACAACCTGCCGTGGACGGCCGCCTCGCAGCGCCGGTTCGATCGCACCGTGCGCCTCATCGCGGTGGTCTACCCGGCACTCCCCCGCCGGCTGCGGCACTGGCCCAAGGAGCACTTCCTGCGCGCCCTGCGCGCGTCGGTGAAGCCGGGCACGTCGGAGTAGCGACCCCGTAGGCTCGACAGCATGACGGATAGCGCCACACCCCGCCCCTGGCGCAGAACGCCGGTCACCGACCTGCTCGGCATCGACCTTCCGATCGTGCAGGGCGCCTTCGGCGGGCTTGCCTCCGTGCCGCTCGCCGCGGCCGTCAGCAACGCCGGCGGGCTGGGCTCGGTCGGGCTCTACGGCTGCGACCCGGAGCGCATCCGCGACATCGCCGGGCAGCTGCGCACCCTCACGGACCGGCCCTTCGCCCTGAATCTCTGGCTCGAGTTCGAGGAAAGCAGCGACCTGCGACCCACCGAGGCCGAGTTCGCCTCGTGGCTGGAGCCGCTGGCCCCGTATTTCGCCGAACTCGGGGTGCCGCTGCCGAGCCCGCCGGAGCGTTTCCTGCCCGGCTTCGACGAGCAGTTCGAGGCGCTCCTGGCCGCCCGACCAATGGTGGCGAGTTTCGTCTTCGGGGTTCCCCCGGCGAGCGTGCTCGAGCGGTGCCGCGCGGCGGGCATCCGCACGGTCGCCACGGCCACGACGGTGGACGAGGCGGTAGCCCTCGACCGAGCCGGCGTGGATGCGATCGTGGCGACCGGATTCGAGGCCGGCGGGCACCGGGTGTCGTTCCTCCGCCCGGCCGAGGATTCCCTGACCGGGCTGTTCGCGCTCGTTCCCCAGGTCGTCGACGCCGTGAGCGTGCCGGTGATTGCCGCCGGGGGCATCGCCGACGGCCGAGGGATCGCCGCCGCGCTCGCCCTGGGCGCCGCTGCCGCTCAGCTGGGGACCGCGTTCCTCGGCACCGACGAGTCCACCGCGAGCACCGAGCACAAGGCGCTCCTGCGGCACGAGGACGCCGCGCACACGACCCTGACGCGAGTCTTCAGCGGCCGCCTCGCCCGCGGCATCCCCAACCGGATGCTGCGGGAGCTCACGATTGCCGCCCGGACGGCGCCCTTCCCGGCCCAGAACTGGCTCACCGGGCGCCTCAAGCCGGCCGCCGTCGCCCAGGGCAACACCGATCTCGTCTCGCTGTGGGCGGGGCAGGCGGCGCCGCTTCGCCGGGGCGGCCCCGCGGCGGAGCTCGTCGCCGCGCTGGCGGCCGAAACCGACGAAGTCACCGGCCACGGGCGATAGTCTGAAGACCCCTGATCATCCTGAGGTTTTGACCATGCAGCACTCGGCATCCGACCAGCCCGCCGCGCTCGACAGCATCGATCGAAAGATCGTTGCCGCCCTCTCCCGCGACGCCCGCCTCTCGATGCGTGCCATCGCCGAACTGGTTCACATCTCGCGCACGTCGGCGCACACGCGCGTGCAGAACCTCGTGCGTCGGGGCGTCATAACCGGGTTCGGGGCGCAGATCGACCGCAAGTCCCTCGGGCTGCACGTCTCCGCCCTCGTCGTCGTGAAGATCGGGGACGTCTCGTGGGCCGTTATCGCTTCGAAGCTGGCCGAACTGCCCTTCGTCGAGAAGGCCCAGGCTGTCAGCGGCGACATCGACATCATCCTCACCGTCAGCGCCCCGGACCACGAGCAGCTCAGCCAGGCCATCCTGCGGGACATCCACAGCATGCCCGGCGTGATCTCCACCCGCTCGCACCTGATCCTCGAGGAAATCGCGGGCCACTCGCCCGGCGAGACGCCGGACATCTGGCGCTGAAAACACGTTGATCCCAGCCGTTTGTCACGGCCGCGACCAACACCGTGCCAATCGTTCACAACTGTCCCGATGATGCGGCCAGCGGGGCGCGCATGCCGCACGATTACGTCATGAGCCTCAACGTCGAGAGTGCGCCCGTGTTAACGCAGGCGGCACCCACACCCCTCCGATTGATCGATGACGCCGGCCGCGCGGTCGATCCTTCCGAGGCCGGCGGGTTCGCCCTGCCGGCGCCCGAAATCCTGCTGGGCCTGTACCGACGGATGGTCGTCGCCCGCCGTTTCGACGTGCAGGTGACGGCCCTGACGAGGCAGGGACGCCTCGCGACCTACCCCTCCGCGCTCGGACAGGAGGCCTGCGAGATCGCGGCCGTCGCCTCGCTCGGAACCGACGACTGGCTCTTCCCGACCTACCGGGACAGCATCGCCCTGCTGACCCGCGGGGTGCCGCCGGAAGACATCCTCGCCTCGTTCCGCGGCGAGTGGCACAGCGGCTACGACTACTACCAGCACAAAATCGCCCCGCAGGCCACCCCGCTGGCCACCCAGGCGCTGCACGCGGTCGGCCTGGCCACCGCGTCGAAGCTCAAGGGCGACCACACGGTCGCGCTGACCCTGCTCGGCGACGGCGCGACCAGCGAGGGCGACGCCCACGAGGCGTTCAACTTCGCGGCCGTCTGGCAGGCGCCGGTCGTGTTCCTGGTGCAGAACAACCAGTTCGCGATCAGCGTGCCGCTGGACAAGCAGATGGCCTGCCGCACGATCGCCGACAAGGCCATCGGCTACGGCATGCCCGGCTACTTCGTCGACGGCAACGACGTCGCCGCCATGTATGCGGTCGTCTCGGCCGCCGTCGACACCGCCCGGAACGGCGGCGGACCGTCTCTGATCGAGGGACTCACCTACCGGATGGAGGCGCACACCAACTCGGATGACCCGACTCGGTACCGTGACTCCTCGGATGTCGAGGCCTGGCGCGGCCGCGATCCGATCGAACGCCTCGAGAAGTACCTCGTCTCCGTGGGCGTGCTGACGGACGGCGAACGGGCCGATATCACCCGGGAGGCCGAAGAACTCGCGGCTGCGACGCGTGAGTGCATGACGAAGACAGCCGTCATCGACCCGCTCGAGCTGTTCGAACACGTCTATGCCACCCCCCGCACGGCCCTCGCCGAGCAGCGGGACTTCCTGGCGAACGAAATCGCCGAGCACGAGGCTGCGGCCGCCACAACGACGGGTGAAGCGGCATGACCTCGCACACCAGAACACAGACCGCACCGGCCACGCGCCCGGCCGCCCCGATGACCATGGCCGCGGCACTGAATGCGGCCATCCGCGACGCGATGGTCGACGACCCGTCGGTCGTGCTGTTCGGTGAGGATGTCGGCCCGCTCGGCGGCGTCTTCCGGGTCACCGACGGGCTCTACGCCGAGTTCGGCGAGACCAGGGTCAGCGATTCCCCGCTGGCCGAGTCCGGCATCATCGGGACCGCGATCGGGATGGCCATCTACGGCCTGCGCCCGGTGGTGGAGATGCAGTTCGACGCCTTCAGCTACCCGGCGTTCGAGCAGATCGTCTCCCACGTTGCCAAGATGCGCAACCGCACCCGCGGCAAGATCCAGCTGCCGATCGTCATCCGCATCCCCTACGCCGGCGACATCGGCGGTGTCGAGCACCACTCCGATTCCTCGGAGGCCTACTGGGCATCCACGCCGGGCCTCACCGTGGTGACTCCGTCGAACCCGGCCGACGCCTACTCGATGCTGCGCGAAGCCATCGCCAGCGACGATCCGGTGATCTTCATGGAGCCCAAGAGCCGCTACTGGTCGAAGGCTGAGCTCGCGCTGCCGGTGCGGACCGCGCCGATGAGCACCGCCGTTGTGGTCCGGGAGGGCACCGACGTCACGCTCATCGCCTACGGTCCAACCGTCAAGACCGCGTTGGCCACCGCCGAACTTGCCACCGAGGAGGGCCTCTCGATCGAGGTCATCGACCTGCGCAGCCTGTCGCCGTTCGACGATGAGACGGTCAGCGCCTCCGTGCGCAAGACCTCCCGCGCCGCCGTTATCCACGAGGCCGCCCAGTTCGGTGGTTACGGCGCCGAGGTCGCGGCCCGCCTCACCGAACGCAACTTCTACTACCTGTCCGCGCCGATCCTGCGCATCACCGGGTTCGACATCCCCTACCCGTCGCCCAAGCTCGAGGAGTACTTCCTGCCCACGCCCGACCGTATCCTGGCCGCACTCGGAACCTGGGAGTGGTCATAATGGGACGCGATTTCCTGCTGCCCGACCTCGGTGAGGGACTCACCGAGGCCGAGATCGTCAACTGGCTGGTCGCCGTGGGCGACACGATCGCCATCGACCAGCCCGTCATCGAGGTCGAATCGGCCAAGTCGATCGTCGAGCTGCCGTCGCCGTTCGGCGGCGTCGTCGAGAAGCTCTTCGGCGAGGTGGGCGAGGTCATCCACGCCGGCTCGGTGCTGCTGACGGTGGCGGATGACTCCGCCGCCGTCGCACCCGCCCCTGCGACCGTTCCGCCCGTCAAGGCTGCTGCCCCGGAGGACCCGGCCGGGGAAACCGGGCGCCCGCTCGTCGGCTACGGGCCGGGCGAAAGCACCCGTGGGGTTCGCCGGCCTGCCGGTGGACGATTCGGCCGGCCCGCTGCGCCGACGGAGGCTCCTGGGCCGGCCGCCGCTGCTGCCCCGGCTACTCCGGCCGCCGCTTCCCCGGCCGCCGTTTCCGCCGCTCCCGCAGTTCAGGGCCCGGCCGTCGCGCTGCTCGACCCTGCCCGCCGGTCGCCGGTGGTCTCGCCCCTCGTGCGTCGGCTGGCCAGGGAGAACGGCTTCGACGCGAGCCAGCTGAGCGGGAGCGGCGCTCAGTCCCTGGTGCTGCGCGGCGATGTCGAGTCGTACATCCGAAGCCGGCAGGCGTCGAAACAGGCCGTCGCCGCCCCAGCCGCAGCGCCCGCCGCAGCGCCCGCCCAAACCCCGGCGCGATCTGCCGACCGGCCGGTCGCGACGCCGGCCCTGCCTGCCGCCGTGCTCGAAGACATCCGTATCCCGATCACCGGGCTGCGCAAGGTCGTCTCGCAGCGCCTGACCACGTCCCGCCGGGAAATCCCGGAGGCGACCATCTGGATGGACGTCGATGCCACTGAGCTGTTCGTCGCCAGGGACCGCCTGCTCACGGCCACCGGGGAACGCTTCAGCGTGACCGCGCTGATTGCCCGGTTCGTGGTCGCGGGGCTGCGGAAGTACCCGCTGCTGAACTCCTCCGTCGACACCGCGAGCCAGGAGATCCTGCAGCACGCGGCGATCAACCTCGGGCTCGCCGCGCAGACCTCACGCGGCCTCATGGTGCCGGTCGTGCACGGGGCGCAGACGATGACCACGCGGCAGCTGCGCGATGCCATCGCCGGCATCGTGGCTGCGTCGGCCGACGGCACCTTCCCGCCCAGCACCCTCACCGGCGGAACGTTTACCCTGAACAACTTCGGCTCCCTCGGCGTCGACGGGTCCGCGGCGATCATCAACCACCCGGAGGCCGCGATCCTCGGCATCGGGCGGATGATCGAACGCCCGTGGGTGGTCAACCACGAGCTCGCTGTGCGCACCGTCGTCGAATTGTCGATGGTCTTCGACCACCGGGTCTGCGACGGCGGAACCGCCGCCGGATTCCTCACCTACATCGCCGGCTGCATCGAGAACCCCGTGGCGATGCTCGCCGACCTCTAGGACCCGCCTCACCTACGCGCTGAGTTGCGGAGAAGGTACCTTCGTTGGCAAATTGAAGGTACTTTTTCCGCAACTCAACCTGAAAGTCGCCCAGTACAGCTAGACCTTGGCGACCAGGGTGAGCACGTCGTAGGTGGCGACGACCTCGTCGTTCTGGTTGTGCAGCACGGCGTCCCAGCGCACCTCGCCGTACTCCTCAGTCTCGCGCGGCGTGATCCGCTTGGCCGTGAGGGTGACGCGGATGCTGTCGCCGGCGGCCACGGGGGTCACGAAGCGCAGGCGCTCGAGGCCCGAATTCGCCAGCACCGGGCCGGGCGCGGCATCCACGAACAGCCCGGCCGCCCAGGACAGCAGCAGGTAGCCGTGCGCGACGATCCCGGGGAAGAACGGGTTCGCCGCGGCAGCCTCCTCGTCGGTGTGCGCGTAAAACTTGTCGCCGGTGGACTCGGCGAACGCGCTGATGTCGTCCAGAGTCACCGTGCGCAGCCCGCTGGCCACCTGGTCGCCGACGCGGAGCTCGGCGAGGGACTTGCGGAACGGGTGGATGCCGGTGCGCACCATGGCTCCGGTGTGCCACTCGCCGGTGATGGCGGTGAGCATGTCGGGCGAACCCTGGATGGCCGTGCGCTGCATGTGGTGCAGCACCGAGCGGATGCCGCCGAGCTCCTCGCTGCCGCCGGCCCGCCCGGGGCCGCCGTGCACGAGGTGCGGGACAGGCGAGCCGTGCCCGGTGCTGCTGCGCGCGTCGTCGCGGTCGAGCATGAGCACGCGGCCGTGGTGGGCGGCGATTCCGAGCACGAGGGCACGGGCGACCTCCGGGTCGTGGGTCGCTACCGTGGCGACCAGGGAACCGCCGCCGAGCGCGGCGAGGGCCACGGCGTGGTCGAGGTTGTCGTATTCGATGATCGAGGCGACCGGGCCGAAGGCCTCGATCTCGTGCACGGCGGCGCTCTCGGCGTCGTCGAACGCCAGCAGCAGCGGGCCGACGAACGCGCCGGCCGGGTCGGTCCCGTCCGGGGCATCCAGCGAGCCCATCACGATGCGGCCGCCGCCGTCGACCAAGCGGGCGGCGCTGGAGAGCACCTCTCCGCGCTGGTCCATGCTCGCGAGCGGCCCCATCGTGACGCCCTCGGTGCGCGGGTCGCCGATGCTGACCCGCTTGCCGACGCGCTCGGTGACGGCGGCGACGATGTCGTCGCGCATCCCGGCCGGCACGATGACGCGGCGGATGCTGGTGCACTTCTGGCCGGCCTTCGACGTCATTTCGGTGACGACGGATGCGACATAGGCGTCGAACTCCGGGGTGCCGGCAACGGCATCCGGGCCGAGGATCGCGGCGTTGAGGGAATCGGTCTCGCTGGTGAACCGCACCCCGCCGTGCACGATGTTCGGGTGCGATTTGAGGGCGCGGGCGGTGGAGGCCGAGCCGGTGAAGCCGACGAGGTCGCGGTAGTCGAGGTGGTCGATCAGGTCGCGGGCGCTGCCGGAGACGAACTGCAGCGAGCCGGCCGGCAGGATGCCGGAGGCGAGCATGTGGCGCACGATCGCCTCGGTGAGGTAGCCGGTGGGTGTTGCCGGCTTGACGATCGAGGGCACGCCGGCGATGAAGGCCGGCGCGAACTTCTCGAGCATGCCCCAGACCGGGAAGTTGAACGCGTTGATCTGGCAGGCGACGCCCGGGATGCGGGTGTAGATGTGCTGGCCGCTGAACGACCCGTCGCGGGAGAGCGCCTCGACGTCGCCGTCGACGTAGACCTGGCTGTTGGGCATCTCGCGACGCCCCTTCGAGGAGAGCGTGAAGAGCACGCCGATGCCGCCGTCGATGTCGACCATCGAGTCGCGCTTGGTCGCGCCGGTGCTCGCGGAGAGCTCGTAGAGCTCCTCCTTGACACCGCCGAGGTACTGCGCGAGCTGCTTGAGCAGAAGGGCGCGCTGGTGGAAGGTGAGCTTTCCGAGCGAGGCCTGGCCGACCGTGCGGGCGTGTTCGACCACGGCGGCGAGGTCGAGCCCGTCGGCGCTGACCTTCGCGACCTCGGCCCCGGTGCTCGCGTCGAGTACGGACTGGGTCTTCGCGCCCTCGGCGGGCGACCACCAGGCATCCTTCACATAGCTCGGCACGACGGTGCTGGGGGCCACTGTGGTGGGTTCGAGGAGTGTCATGATGCGTCCTTCCAGTCGTAGAAGCCACGGCCGCTTTTGCGTCCGAGGTTTCCCTGCGCGACCATGTCGCGCAGCAGTTGTGGTGGGGCGAACCGGTCGCCGAGGGTCTTTTGCAGGTGTTCGGCGATGCCGAGCCGCACGTCGAGGCCGACGATGTCGGTGGTCTTGAGCGGGCCGACCGGATGCTTGTAGCCGAGCACCATGGCCGCATCGATGTCCTCGGGGCTGGCGACGCCCTCCTCGACCATGCGGATGGCCTCGAGGGCGATCGCGACGCCGAGGCGGGAGCTGGCGAAGCCGGGGGCGTCGCGCACCATGATCGGGGTCTTGCCGAGGGCGCTCACCCAGCCGCGGGCGAGGTCGGCGAGTTCCGGGCTGGTGCCCTCCCCCGTGACGACCTCGATCAGGGTCGACACCGGGACCGGGTTGAAGAAGTGCAGTCCGATGAAGCGTTCGGGGCGGTCGAGGGCTTCGGCGAGTTCCGTGATGGAGAGCGACGAGGTGTTCGAGGCCAGCCAGGCGGTGGGGGCCAGGTGCGCCTCGACCGTGCGGAGCGCCTGGGTCTTGAGCGCGGGGATCTCGGGCACGGCCTCGACGACGAGCCCGGAGCCGGCGAAGGCCGCGGCATCCGTGGAAACGGTGAGCCGGTTGTCGAGGTCGGCGCGGGTGGCGGACACTGTGCCGCGGCTGAGCGACTTGTCGACGGCCGACATGACCCGGTCGCGGGCGGCCCGGGCCGCGTCGTCACCCTGCTCCACGACGGTCACCCGCGCCCCGGCGAGCAGGAAGGCGTGGGCGATGCCCGCGCCCATCCGGCCGCCGCCAAGCACTCCGACCAACGCGGGCACTCCGACAGAATCGGGCGCGCCGGCCGTGTTCGGCAGGCCGAGGGCCTCCTGGGCTGTCGTCATCGCTTCTTCCTTTCCAGGAACGCGGTCATGCGGGCGAATTTCGCCTCTGATTCGAAGAGCACGGCCTGCGCCTCGTTGTCGGCCTGCGGATGCGCGTCGGCCGGGGCGTGGAAGACCTGCTTGGCGATGCGCGTGGCGAGGGGGTCCTGCTTGGCGATGCGGTCCGCGAGGGCGTGCGCGGCGGCGAGGAGGGCGCCCGGCTCGTGCACCTCGGTGACGAGGTGCACGGCCAGCGCCTCGTCCGCGTTCAGGATCCGGCCGGCCAGGATGATCTCCTTGGCGACGGGCTCCCCGACGAGCTCCGCGAGGCGCCAGAGCGCCCCGGCGGCGGGGATGATGCCCAGTGCGGTCTCGGGGTTGCCCAGGCGCACCGTGGTGGAGGCGATCCGGAAGTCTGCGGCGTAGGCGAGTTCCGCGCCGCCGCCGAGCGCCCAGCCGTCGAGGGCCGCAATCACGGGCATCGGCAGGCGGGCGATCCGCCCGAACAGGCCGGAGTTGATGCCCTGCAGCGCGTCGGCCGCGCGTCGTTCGCGGAGCTGGGCGATGTCGGCTCCGGAGGCGAAGATTCCGCCCGCGCCGGAGATGATCAGGATGCGCGGCTCGCGTTCGAGTTCGGCGCAGACCAGGTGCAGCTCGTCGATCATGGCCTGGTCGATCGCGTTGCGGACCTCCGGGCGATTCAGCTGCACGTGCAGCCGATCCGGGCCCCGGTCGATGAGCAGGGTGGAGAACTCCGCGGGCAGAGAGTCCCGAGGCGCAGAATCCTCGGCCACGGAATCGCCGGCCATCTAGACGAGCTCCACGAGCAGGGACGCACCCTGGCCGACACCGACGCACATGGTGGCGATCCCGCGCCGGGCGCCTTCGCGCTCCATCCGGCCGAGAAGCGTGATCAGGATGCGGCTGCCGGACGAGCCGAGCGGATGCCCGAGCGCGATGGCCCCGCCGTGCCGGTTGACGATCTCCGGGTCGAGCCCGAGCCGGCGGATCGTGGCCAGGGACTGGGTGGCGAAGGCCTCGTTGAGCTCGACGGCGTCGATGTCGCCGATGGTCAGCCCCTGGCGGCCCAACAGCTTCTCGGTGGCCGGGACCGGGCCGAGGCCCATGATCTCCGGCGCCAGGCCGGCGCTCGCTCCGCCCACGACGCGGGCGCGGGGGGTGAGCCCGAGCCGGGCGATGGCCGACTCGCTGGCCACGATGATGGCGGAGGCGCCGTCATTGAGGGAGCTCGCATTGCCCGCGGTGACAACGCCGCCGGGGCGCACGACCGAGCGGAGCCCGGCCAGCTTCTCCAGGGTGGTCTCGGGCCGGGGGCCTTCGTCGTCCAGGACAAGGCCGGCCTTCGTCGGCACGCCCACGATTTCCGGCGCGAAGGTGCCTTCGGTGCGGGCGGCCACGGCCAGCCGGTGGGAGCGCAGGGCGAAGGCGTCGGCATCCTCGCGGGTGATCCCGTCGAGGGTGGCGACCTCTTCGGCCGTCTCCGACATGGAGAAGGTGGCCTTGTCCCTGGCGGTGAGGCGCGGATTGGTGAAACGCCAGCCGATCGAGGTGTCGACGATCTCGCCGGGCTTGGCGAAGGCCTTCTCCGGCTTGGCCAGCACCCAGGGCGCGCGCGTCATGGACTCGACGCCGCCGGCGATCACCAGGTCGGCTTCCCCGGCCTTGATCATGTTGGCGGCCATGTGCACCGCGGACAGGCCCGAGGCGCACAGCCGGTTGACCGTGATGCCGGGCACGCTGTCGGGCAGTCCGGCCAGCAGGATCGCCATCCGGGCGACGTTGCGGTTGTCTTCGCCGGCCTGGTTGGCCCCGCCGAGGATGACCTCGTCGATCAGGGCCGGATCGATGCCGGAGCGGGAGACGACGGATGCGAGCACGAGCGCCGCGAGATCGTCCGGCCGCACCCCCGCAAGCGCCCCGCCGTATCGGCCGATGGGAGTGCGGACACCATCGACGAGGAATGCTTCGGACATGGCTCCATCACCTTCGACCTACGAATTACTAACTGACCGTTCGTTCCGTAAAGAATGTCACAGGAATGGCCGGGCGGTCAAACCGCGTCGGCTCGCCCGTGGCGGCCGGCTAGAAGAAGTCGTCGGGAGTGCCGGCGGCCTTCGTGACCTCGTCGGTGTTGACCCGGGCGGCGTTGAGCTTGGCCATTGCGACGCGGAGGCCGGACTCCATCTGCGCGGCCCAGACCTCGGTTTCCCGGCTCGCCGTGACGGCGGCATCCGCCCGCTCCAGGGCCCTTTCCTTCTCGGCCCGTTCGTTCTTCACCTGCTGGATGCTGAGTGTGACGCCGTAGTACGCGGCGACCATCGACGCTATCGGGGTGGCGAACACGGCCAGTGCGTTGATGGACTCGTTCGTGACGCCCACGACCATCAGCACGATGAACGCGATCGCCAGCGCGCCCATGGCCGCGAGGATGACGAGCGTCGTGCGCTGCGGAACCGCCGGGCGGGCGGCAGACGGGGCGGGCGCGGGACGGTACGGCGCGGGCTCCGCGGTCGTGGCCGGCGGGTCGTCGGAGCGCCGGCCCTCGGCATACGACAACACTTCGGTCTCGGCGATCGGCAGCGTTCGGGTTGGCGTGGCTGGGGGCAGGTTAGTCATGTCTCACTCCGTCGTCCTGGTGGTTGTGCGGCGTTGCCTGGGGCGGCTCGCCGGGGAACACGCGTTTGTAGCTGCGCCCGTCGGGCAATTCGACCGTTCGGCTGGCGAGTCTGCCCCGGCTCACCTGAAGGTACACCGCCTGCGGGGTGATCCCGAGTTGCGCCGCCGCCTCGGCGACCGAGAGCCCGGGGAGGTCTGTCGGCACGCTGCTCGGGCGCGCCGCGCGCTTGCGTCCGGCATCCTGCCTGGCCGCGATTTCCGCGTCGCTGCCCTGCCAACGCCACTTGGCGGCGGCGGGCTTCAGCCCGGCGGCATCGGCGACCTGCTCCCAGCTTGCGCCCTGCTCGCGGGCCGCGCGCACGCCGGCCAGGCTGGCAGGGTCGGTGTCGAGGGCGACGAGCAGCGCGCGGATGGCGCGCAGCCGCTCGAGCGGCGCGGAACCGGTGTCGCCGTCGAGTTCGGCGAGGCGTGCGAGCGCGGCGCTCGTTGTCGGTGCGAGAAAGATGCCCATGGTGGTCCTACGCTAGCGCGCGGCATCGAGCACGACGACGGCGTGCGGCGCGAGCAACAGGGAGCCCGGCTCGCGGCCGAGCACGGCATCCCCGGACGCAGCCAAGGACACCAGCACCGCGCCGGCGCCCGAGGGCACGACTCGAGGCTCCACGCCGAAGTTGATCAGAACCTCGGTCTCGCCGCGGCGGAAGCGCAGCCAGTGCTCGGCCTCGTCGAACCCTACCCGTACCCGGTCGAACCTGGGGTCGGTGAAGTCCGGATGCCCGCGCCTGAGCGCACCGAGGGCTCGGTAGAACGCCAGCACGCGCCGGTGGCCCGGCTCGGCGAGCTCGTCCCAGTCGAGCCTGGAGCGTTCGAAGGTGGCGGGATCCTGCGGGTCGGGCACGACGTTCGGGTCCCAGCCCATCCGGGCGAACTCGCCGATGCGGCCCTTCGCGGTGGCCTCGCCCAGCTCGGGTTCCGGGTGCGAGGTGAAGAACTGCCAGGGCGTCCGGGCCCCCCATTCCTCGCCCATGAACAGCATCGGGGTGAACGGTCCGAGCAGGGTCAGCGCCGCGGCGATCGCCAGCTGGCCGGCGTCGAGCTGGGCGGTCAGCCGGTCTCCGGTTGCGCGGTTGCCGATCTGGTCGTGGTTCTGCGAGCCGACGACGAGACGCCAGGCGGGCATCCGCTCGGTGTCGATGCGGCGGCCGTGCACGCGGCCGCGGAAGCTGGAGTACGTGCCGTCGTGGAAGAAGCCGCGGGTGAGCACCTTGGCCAGGGCCCCGAGCGGTTCGAAATCGGCGTAGTAGCCGACCGTCTCGCCGGTGAGCGCGACGTGCACGGCGTGGTGGAAATCGTCGCTCCACTGGGCGTCGAGGCCGTAGCCGCCCGCCTCTCGCGGCGTGATCAGCTGTGGGTCGTTGAGGTCGGATTCCGCGATCAGGGTGAGCGGACGTCCCGCCGAGGCGCTGAGGGCGGCGACCTCGGCGGCCAGCTCCTCGAGCAGGTGGGTCGCGCGTTCGTCGTGGAGCGCGTGCACGGCATCGAGCCGGAGGCCGTCGACGTGGTAGTCGCGCATCCACATGAGTGCATTTTCGATGATGTAGGCGCGCACCGGGTCGGAGTCGGGTCCGTCGAGGTTGACCGACGATCCCCAGGTGGTGCCGCCGGCCTCGCCGAGGTATGGCCCGAAGACGGGCAGGTAGTTGCCGCTCGGCCCGAGGTGGTTGTAGACGACGTCCTGGATGACGCCGATGCCTGCGGCGTGGCAGGCGTCGACGAAGCGCTGGTAGGCCGCGGGCCCGCCGTAGCCCTCGTGCACGGCGTACCAGAGCACACCGTCGTAGCCCCAGTTGTGCGTGCCGTTGAAGGCGTTGACGGGGAGCAGCTCGACGAAGTTGACGCCGATCGACTTCAGGTGGTTGAGCCGGGCGGACGCGGCATCCAGCGTCCCCTCCGGGGTGAACGTGCCGAGGTGCAGTTCGTAGATCGTGCTGCCGGCCAGCTGGCGGCCGGTCCAGGCTGCGTCCTGCCAGGAATGGGCTCCGGCGTCGAAGGTGCGCGACAGCTCATGCACGCCGTGCGGCTGCCGTCGGGACCGCGGGTCGGGATACGGCCCCTCCCCGTCCACCCGGAACCCGTAGTCCATCCCTCCGCCTGCCCCGTCGCCCGTGCCGCCTGTCCCGTCGCCCGTGCCGCCTGTCCCGTCGCCGCCGTCAACCGTCCCTCGCCACCATCCCCCTTCCCCCCGTTCCATCCCGCGAAACTGCAGTTGTGCGCGTTCTGGGGGCGTTTTAGCGCGCACAATTGCGGTTTCGCGGGAATCGGAGTCGGGGATGGGGATGGGGAGGGCGAAGACGAGGTCGACGGTTGTGGCGGCGGGGGCCCAGACCTCGAAGGTCACGTTCTGCGGCTTAGCGATCATGAGTGGAATTCCCCTCGTCATGGTGCGGCGCGGGCACGAGCAGCGCGACGGGGTAGCGGCCGAGCAAGTCGGCGACGCGCAGCAGCCCGCCGTCGAACCGTTCGCCCGTGAGCACGTCGACGACCGCACGGCCCGCGAGCACGATGGCCGTGTCGCCCCAGCCGCCGGATGCCTCGAGTCCGAGCGGCAGGCGGGTCGCCACGGTGACGGCCCCGCCGCGGTCGAACGCGACCACGTGGACCGCCGCGGCGCCGATGGCCTCGACGGGGGCATAGCGCACGAAGCGCTCGGCCTCGTCTCGCCGGAGGCGCAGGGCCCGGGAGGTGACGAGCAGCTTGGCGGCGCCGGATTCGTCGATCGGCGGCAGCCAGCCGTCGTCGATCCGGGCGAGCAGCTCGCGCCGCAGCCCGTAGTCGACCGGTCGGCGATTGTCGGGGTCGACGAGGGAGGTCTCCCACAGTTCACTGCCCTGGTACACGTCGGGAACGCCCGGCGCGGTCAGCTGCAGCAGCTTGGCCGCGAGCGAGTTGCTCCAGCCTGCCTGTCGCACGCGGTCGACGAACTCCTTAACCAGCCCTCGAACCGCCGGGTCGTCGATGTCGGCGGTGACGAGGGCCTGCATGGCGGCCTCGAATTCGGCGTTCGGTTCCGTCCAGGTCGTGGAGGTGCCGGCCTCCCTGGCCGCCTTGAGCGCGTAGGCGGCGAGCCGGTCGGTGGAGGCGGGCCAGGCGCCGACGATGGCCTGCCAGAGCAGGTTCTCGAACGGGGCGTCGCCGAGCGGGGCAGCCGCCCGGAGCTCGGCCAGGGTCGCTTCCCACTCGGCGGGGATCTCGGCGAGCACGGAAATGCGGGCGCGGACATCCTCGCTGCGTTTCGTGTCGTGGGTCGACAGGGTCGTCATCGAGGTGGGGAATGCCGCCTGCCGCGCCTGCTGGCGCTCGTGGAATGTGGGCACGGCGACGGCGAACTCCTCCGGGTCGGCGCCCACCTCGTTGAGCGACGTCAGGCGGCTGTAGCGGTAGTACGCGGTGTCCTCGACGCCCTTGGCCATCACCATGCCGGAGGTCTGCTGGAACCGCACGGCGGCCGGATGCGCCGGGTCGGCCAGCAGGGGCAGCAGCCGGTCGATCAGCGGGGCCAGCCCGGGCCGGCGAAGGCCGGCGAGCCGGGCGGCCGTCCGAAGGTCGGCGGCGCCGACCGGGAGGTATGACCGGTACACCGGGAACCAGGCCAGCAGCTCGGCGATCGCGTCGTCGGTGCCGGTCTCGGCGGGCAGGAGCCGGGCCAGGCGCAGTACCTCCGAGCGGAGGATCCCGTCGGCGATGGCGCGCTTCCGCTGGTAGACCAGCTCCGGCCAGGACATTTCCGGCCGGCCGGCGTCCCGCTGGAGGCGGGTCTCCAGGGCGTCGAGCGGTGCCTGCCCGGCCGGGTCGACGAGCACGCGGTCGAAGTCGGCGAGGGCGTCGTAGCCCGTGGTTCCGGCGGTCGGCCAACTCGTCGGAAGTTGTTCGCGCCCCTCGAGGATCTTCTCGACGAGCACGTAAGCGCCGTTCGTGGCTGCAGCGAGCTGGTCGAGGTACCCGCCCGGATCGGCGAGGCCGTCGGGGTGGTCGACCCGGAGGCCCTGCACGAGGCCTTCCCGGAGCCAGCGGATGATCTCCGCGTGCGATTCCGCGAACACCCAGGGCACATCGACCCGGATTCCGGCGAGGCTGTTCACCCCGAAAAAGCGCCGGTAGTTGAGTTCCGCGTCGGCCCGGCGCCAGCCCACGAGTTCGTAGTGCTGCCGGGCGTGCACGGCCTGGGCATCCGCCCCGTCGTCGGCGGTGCCGGGAGCCAGCGGGAACCGGTGGTCGTAGTAGCGCAGTTCACCGTCGATGACCGTCAGCCGGCTGACGTCCTCGTCGTCGCCGAGCACGGGCAGCCGGATCCTGCCGGCCCCGAAGGACCAGTCGACGTCGAAGGCCTCGGCGTAGCGCGAGGCCTGGCCGTGCTGCAGCAGGTCCCACCACCAGGCGTTCAGCGCGGGTGTCTGCACTCCCATGTGGTTCGGGACGATGTCGACCAGGATGCCGTGCCCGGCCGCCGCCCCGGCCGCCGCGAGCCGGGCGAGTGCTGCGGCGCCGCCGCGTGCCGGATCGACCTGGGAGTGGTCGACGACGTCGTAGCCGTGGTCGGAGCCGTCCTCCGCTTTGAGCAGCGGTGACAGGTAGAGCCAGTCGGCGCCGAGGTCGCCGAGGTAGTCGAGCACGCCGGTGGCCGCATCGAGGTCGAAGCCGGCCGTGACCTGGAGCCGGTAGGTGGTGACCGGAGCCTTCACTCCGATTCCCTGGGCGTGGCGGCCTTGCGCCTCCCCGACGCGGGTTTCCTGGCCTGCGGGGCCGCCTCTGGCGACGGTTCGCCGGGCGGCGTGAACGCCGCCCCCGCGCTGAACGACGGCAGCGACGGCGACGCCGACTGCGCCGCCAGGGAGGCGGCGACCGAGTGGTCCGGAGCGACTTCCGGCGGCTGGTACGCGCGCAGCACGTGCAGCGATCGTGACGGCAGCGTCAGGGTCTCCCCGGCCGGCCGGGGCAAGGAGTCGGCTCCGGCGCCCGCCGTGTCGACCACGATCTCCCATGCCCTGGCGTACTCCGCGCTGGGCAGGGTGAAGCGCACGTCTTCCGGATCCGCGTTGAAGAGCAGCAGGAAGTTCACGTCGATCACCGGCTCGCCGCGCACGTCGCGTTCCCGGATGCCGTCGCCATTGAGGAACATCCCGACCGTGCGGGCACGGTTCTCGTCCCAGTCCTGCTGCTGCATCTCCGCGCCGTCGCTGTTCAACCAGACGATGTCGGCCAGTGGGGCTCCGTCGACCCGTTTCCCGGGGTGGCCGTCGAAGAACCGGCTGCGCCGGAACGTCGGATGCTCCTTCCGCAGCCTCGACACGGCCGCGGTGAACTCTACCAGCGGCTGGTCCGCCTCGTCCCAGTGGATCCAGCTCAGCTCGTTGTCCTGCGCGTAGGTGTTGTTGTTGCCCTGCTGGGTGCGACCCAGCTCGTCGCCGTGCAGGATCATCGGCACGCCCTGCGACAGCAGCATCGTCGCGAGGAAGTTACGGTGCTGGCGGGCGCGCAGGGCGCGGATCTCCGGGTCATCCGTCGGCCCCTCGACACCGGAGTTCCAGGAGCGGTTGTGCGATTCGCCGTCCTGGTTGTTCTCGCCGTTGGCGTCGTTGTGCTTCTCGTTGTACGACACGAGGTCGTTCATCGTGAACCCGTCGTGGGCGGTGACGAAGTTGATCGAGGCCACCGGGCGCCGGCCGGAGTGCTCGTAGAGATCGGCCGATCCGGTGATCCGGGAGGCGAACTCCCCCAGCGTCGACGGCTCGCCGCGCCAGAAGTCGCGCACGGTGTCGCGGTACTTGCCGTTCCACTCGGTCCACTGGGCCGGGAAGTTGCCCACCTGGTAGCCGCCGGGGCCGACGTCCCACGGCTCCGCGATGAGCTTCACCTGGGAGACGATCGGGTCCTGCTGCACCATTTCAAAGAAGGTGGAGAGCTTGTCGACGTCGTACAGGTCCCGGGCCAGGGCGGAGGCCAGGTCGAACCGGAATCCGTCGACGTGCATCTCGATCGCCCAGTAGCGCAGCGAATCCATGATCAGCTGCAGCGAGTGCGGGTGCCGCACGTTCAGCGTGTTGCCGGTGCCCGTGTAGTCGATGTAGTGGCGCAAGTCACCGTCCATCAGGCGGTAATACGCCTCGTTGTCGATGCCCTTGAACGAGATCGTCGGGCCGAGGTGGTTGCCCTCCGCGGTGTGGTTGTAGACGACGTCGAGGATGACCTCGATACCGGCCGCGTGCAGCGCACGCACCATTCCCTTGAACTCCTGCACCTGCTGGCCTCGGTCGCCGCTGGCCGAGTAGGCGTTGTGCGGCGAGAGGAAGCCGATCGTGTTGTAGCCCCAGTAGTTGTTCAGGCCCTGTTCGACGAGGGTGCCGTCGTTGACGAACTGGTGCACCGGCATCAGCTCGATCGCCGTGACGCCGAGCTTCTGCAGGTGGTCGATGACCGACGGATGCGCGACGCCGGCGTAGGTTCCGCGCTGGTCCTCCGGCACGGCATCCTGCAGCTGGGTGAGGCCCTTTACGTGGGCCTCGTAGATGAGGGTCTCGCTGTAGGGGGTGTGCAGGGGCTGTTCGCCCTGCCAGTCGAAGTAGGGGTTGACCACGACGCCCATCATCATGTGCGGGGCGGAGTCCTGGTCGTTGCGGGAATCCGGGTCGCCGAAGTTGTAGGAGAAGAGCGCGGGATCCCAGTCGATCGCGCCGCTGGTCGCCTTGGCGTAGGGGTCGAGCAGGAGCTTGTTGGGGTTGGAGCGCTTGCCTTCGCCCGGGTTGTACTCGCCGTGCACGCGGTAGCCGTAGCGCTGGCCCGGCTGCGTGTGCGGCAGGTAGCAGTGCCAGATGAACGCACTGGACTCGATGACCTCGACGCGGGTCTCGACACCGTCGTCGTCGAAGAGGCACAACTCGACGCGCTCGGCTGCTTCGCTGTACAACGCGAAGTTGGTGCCGCTGCCGTCGTAGGTTGCGCCGAGGGGGTAGGCGGTTCCGGGCCAGGTTTCCAAGGGACTCCTCCAGGGGATAGGAGATCGGGTGGTCGGGTGAGAGACCAGCTGCGCCGGCGGGCTCACCAACGACGTTACCGCCTCGGGTCGCCGGGGGTGGGCGCGTTCGCTGCCAGGCGAGCGCGCACCAGGGGCGCGACCTCGCTGCCGTAGAGCTCGATGCTGGTCATCAGCTTCTCGTGCGGCAGGGTGCCCAGGCTGTACTTGAGGTCGAACCGGGACAGTCCGAGGCCCTCCGCGACCTTCGCGATCTTGGTGGCGACGGTCTGCGGAGAGCCGACGAAGAGTGCGCCGTCGGGGCCGGCGTCATGCTCGAACCGGTCGCGGGACATGGGCCCCCAGCCGCGTTCGCGGCCGATGCGCTCCTGCATGGCGGCGAAGTGCGGCCACATCTCGTCTCGGGCCTGCGCATCCGTCGCGGCGATGTAGCCCGGCGAGTGCTGGCCGATCGGCAGCGTCGTTCGGTCGAATTTGGCCAGGGCGCGGTGGTAGAGGTCCACGAGAGGCGCGAAAGACAGGGGCTCGCCGCCGATGATGGCCAGCATCAGGGGCAGGCCGTAGTGAGCGGCACGGATGACCGACTGCGGGCTGCCGCCCACGCCGATCCAGGTGCGGAGCGCCCCCGACTCGGTCGGCGGGAAGACCCGCTGCCGGTCGAGACCGGCCCGGGTCTCGCCCTGCCAGGTCACCGGTTCCTCGGTGAGGAGCTCGGTGAAGAGGTTGAGCTTTTCCTCGAACAGCAGTTCGTACTGGTCGAGTTCGTAGCCGAAGAGCGGGAACGACTCGGTGAACGACCCCCGCCCGAGGATGACCTCCGCGCGGCCGTTCGAGACCGCGTCGAGGGTGGCGAACCGCTGAAACACCCGCACGGGGTCGTCGGAGCTGAGCACGGTCACAGCGGAACCGAGGCGGATGCGTTCGGTCTGTCCCGCGATCGCGGCGAGCACGACCTCCGGGGCCGAGACGGAGAAGTCCTCCCGGTGGTGCTCCCCGATCCCGAAGAAGTCCAGTCCGACCTGGTCGGCCAGCACGGCCTCGGCGACGACGTTGCGCAGCACCTGCCACTGGGGCAGCGGCCGGCCGTCGGCATCCCAGGTGACGTCACCGAAGGTGTCCAGACCCAGTTCAAGCTCGTGTGTCATGCGGCAGGCGCCCTTCCGAGGTTGCGGTGCATGCATATGCATCCATCTAGTGAACCGCGCGCGCCCGCGCACTATTCCGCGGTGTCACTCCTGCGCGGCGTCACTCCCCGCGCGTCTGGGTCGCGCTTCGGGTCCCCCGGTCGCGCCACCGCTGCCAGAGCCGGGTGAGGATCCGCCTCACGTAGGCGCCGAAACGGGCCGCCGCGGGAAACTCGGTGCCGAGCGTTGCGAGCCCGAGGAAGACGATCAGCCAGCCGGGTCCGGGCAGAGGCACCAGGATCAGGCCGACGATGACGATGAGCGTGCCGAGCACCGCGATGCCGAGGCGATATGCCCAGCGCAGCCGAGGGTAGCGTTCGACCCATTCCCGGGAGCGGCGCAGGAAGCGCCGGATCGGCTGCCTCGGGCTGATGCCGATCTCGATATCGCGTGGCAGACCATCGTTGCGTGCGAGGTCGTCATCGCCGGGGGGTTGTCTGGACACAACAGCCAGCGTAAACCGCAAGTCTGGGAGAGGGCTAGTGAACCGTCAGGCTCCGGACGAATCCGAGGCCGCTTCGAATGTCGGTGGTCGGGTATTGACTGTTCTCATGGACCTCATCACTGAGTACCTGACTTACCCGGACAATGAGTTCGGGGATGGCAAGCCCGGGGACGGCAGGCCCGAGGGC